>JAYUYB010000785.1:0-2757 GCA_043752655.1 Chloroflexota bacterium | reverse complement strand
ATGCGCTGCGCACGGGCGTGATCGCGCTCCTGATCGGTGGCTTCATCTACGCCCTTGTCCAGCCCGCTCTGGGTTTGCCGCCACTGCCCGGATTGTAGAGCGCTATGCTACTGCGCGACCCGAAACGTCTGCTCGCCGTGATGATCGCCGGGGTCGCCGGTTTGATCGTGCTGCTAGATTTTGCCGGCGCAGGCGGGATGTTCGCGCTGCTTGCGCGCGGGCTGGTGGATTGGGCCGCCGTGATCACCTCGATCGGCTTGCTGCTCGGGATTGTGAGCGTGGTTGGCGCCCATGTGGCGCGGGTGCGCGCCCGCAGGCCCGACTGGGCCTACAGCCTGATTTTGATCCTGGCGATGCTGGCGGTGATTGTGGCCGGGATCTTCTTCCCGCTGCCGGGCGGCGGCGGCTTTGTGCTGCCGCGCAGCCTCGCCGAGATCCCCATCCGCACGCTATTCCGCGTGGTCTACGAGCCGCTTGCGAGCAGCCTGCTCGCCCTGCTGGCCTTCTTCAGCCTCAGCGCCGCCCTGCGCGCCCTTGGCCGCGGCAGCCTAGAGGCCGCCGTAATCGTCGCCGTGGCCGCGCTGGTGCTCGTTACACAGCTGCCACCCATCGCTGCCCTGCCGGGCGTGGGGGCAACCATGCAGTGGCTCAACGACTATGTGGCCCTTGCTGGCGCCCGTGGCCTGCTGCTTGGCGCCGCGATTGGTGCGCTGGTCGCTGGCGTGCGCGTGCTGATCGGCTTCGACACACCCTACATTGATCGCTGACTATGGAACATCTGCCGCTCTGGCTCCGCAATCTGCCGCTCCCCGCTCGGCCCGCAAGCTCCGCCGACAGCAGCGCGGGTAGCGAGATGCCCGACTGGCTGCGCGAGCTGCAAAGTGAGGTCGACGCTAGTTCGGAGCTTCCCTTCGACACGGGCGCTGCCGCTGGCGCGCCCAACTGGCTCGCCGATCTGGAGGGCGATGCGTCCACTGCGAACCAGGCCGCGCCGCCCGCCAGCAGCGAGCCGCCCGCCCGCCCGCAGCCGTTTGGCGCAACCTCGTGGCTGGCAAGCCTTGGCGCCAGCGATGTAGCGCCCGCCGACCGCGCTGCGCCTGAACCCCCGAAGGCCCAGGACGCCGATCAGCAGACCAGTACGACCTCACGCGTGCGCATGCCGGTTGGCGCCACCGACTGGCTGCGCAGCATCGGGCAGGACCCTGATCGCAAGTCGGAGCCGATCTCCGAGCCGCTCTCAGCCTCGGATGAGAGCGGCGTGCCCGAGTGGCTGCGCGACCTTTCCGCCGATGAGGTCGCCCGTGCGGTCGAGGCCGAGCTTCCGGACTCGCAGCCCCGCTTCGACCCGCAGGCCCCTGGCTGGCTGGCCGACGATGGTCGCATGCCCGACGCTAGCACCGTCTCGGCGAACTGGGCGCGGCGTGAGCCGCAAGCCGACACTGCCAGCGATGATGTGCCCGAGTGGCTGCGCGATGTGGCCGAGCGTGAGGGCTCGGAGCCGCCGCAGCTCGAGCAACCCGACGCAAGGCAGCCCGAGCACGAAGCGCTGACAAATCTTGCTGGTGGTGCAGAGGTGCCCGCGTGGCTGCGCGATCTCGGGGAGCCGCCTGAGGCTGAGCCGCCTGCCCCCGCCCACGATGCCTCGTCAGATTGGCTGAGCGCGGCCGACGAGCAGCCCGCCTCGCCCTGGGATGCTCCCGCCATACAGGACGAGGATGTGCCGGCGTGGTTGCGCGAGTCGGAGCAGAGCCCACCGCCCCAGGCGCCTGCGCCGCGCGCCGCGCGCGCGAATGACGAGGTGCCAGCGTGGCTGCGCGAGTCGGAGCAGAGCCCGCCGCCCCAGGCGCCCGCGCCGCGCGCCGCGCGCGAGAATGACGAGGTGCCAGCGTGGCTGCGCGAGTCGGAGCAGAGCCCACCAGCGCCTACGGCAGGTGAGCCTGATGCACCCACCTGGCTGCGCGACGCCATCGCGGAGCGCCAGGGCGCCGCCTCTCTCTCCACGCCCCCTGACAGCGATGTGCCAGCCTGGCTGATGGAGGAGGCTGCGCCGCCCCCCGCAGCATTGCCACTTGCGCCGCCGCCCAAGCCGCGCCCCGCGAGTGATCTGCCGGCGTGGCTGGCGGCTGAAGCGCCAGCGGAGGAGCTCAGGCAGCCGTCTGCCCCAACTAGCGGCGACGCCGGCCTGCCTTCGTGGCTACGTGGCGTGGCCGACGAGCCGCCTGTAGCGCCGCCCACCGCCCGCGCCGAGCCACCGTGGCGCCCGTCGCCCGTGGCCGAGGAAGGCGAGAGCAACAGCTTTCTTAAAGGCGCCGAGCTGCCGAGCTGGCTGCGCGTGCCCGCGCCGGAGCTGCCGACAGAAAGCCCCGAGGGCCAGCAGCTGGATTGGCTGCGCCGCCTGGGCAGTGCTGAGCAGGAAGAAGAGGCCGAACCTGGCGCCTCTGTGGCTGCGATTGTGCGGCCGCAGCGCTTAGAGTATCAGCGCAGCCCCAACCAGCTAGAGGCCATCGCGCTGCTGCGCAGCCTCACACGCTCCCCCTATCCGGCCCCCGTTGCGGCCCCCGCCCTTGTGCCGAAGACATGGCTAGAGCGGATCGGACTCGACCGCGTCCTGTATGCGCTGTTCGCCCTAGCGCTGGTGCTGGGCCTGCTCTTCCCGCAGCTCACGGCGCCCTTCCAGACAGTGGCGCCCACGGCGCCCGGCGCAGCCGAGCTCGGCGCCCTGCTCGACGGCCTGGGCAGCGAGGATGTGGTGCTGGT
>JAYUYB010000784.1:0-2761 GCA_043752655.1 Chloroflexota bacterium | reverse complement strand
CATGCCTTCCTCCATTGCTCAGTGGGTGCTGGTACCCTCCACTGTATCAGCATCGGAGGAAGGTCGTTCAAAGTCACTGACAACTCATGCCTGCACCCCCCGGCGCGCGATCCCGTGCCGCAGCCCCGGAGTTGCGGTACAATAGTGCTGTGAACGCTACACGCTTGCTAGAAAGCGACAACAATAGATGGCTGAGCTGATCCCGCTGAACGCTGTGGGCGTCACGGGCGCCCCGAGCATGCCCGATGCGCCTGCGCGGCCCCGCCGCCCCGAGTGGCTCAAGGCCCGCGCGCCCTCTGGCGAGAACTACAACGATGTGCATAGCCTGATGCGCGAGAAAGGCCTGCACACGGTCTGCGAGGAGGCGCGCTGCCCGAACATCGGCGAGTGCTGGAACCATCGCACCGCCACGTTTCTGCTGCTCGGCGACACCTGCACGCGCGGCTGTCGCTACTGCGCGATCGGCAAGGGCAAGCCCAAGTCGATCGACGAGCACGAGCCCGAGCGCGTGGCCGAATCGGTGGCTCACCTGCGCCTAAAGTTTGCCGTGCTCACCTCGGTGAACCGCGACGACGCGCCAAACGGCGGGGCGCATATCTTTGCGCGCAGCATCGCCCTGATCCGCGAGCGCGTGCCCGACTGCAAGATCGAGGTGCTCATCCCCGACTTCGACGGCAACTGGAACGCACTTCAGGAGGTGCTGGAGGCCCGCCCCGATGTGCTGAACCACAACATCGAGACGGCCCCGCGCCTGTTTCGGCGCTTCCGGCCCCGCGCTGGCTTTGGGCAGAGCGTGGAGCTGCTCGCCCGCGCGCGCGCCTTCGACCCGGCGCTCACCACGAAGAGCGGCATGATGGTTGGCGCCGGCGAGACGAACGCCGAGGTATTAGAAGTGATGGACGCGCTGCGCGGCGCCGACGTGAACGTGCTGACGGTTGGGCAGTACCTGGCCCCCGACAGCAACTACTGGCCGATTGATCGCTACGTTACCCCCAGCGACTTCGCTATGTTCCGCGAGGAGGCGCTGCGGCGCGGCTTCCGCCACGTGGAGAGCGGCCCGCTGGTGCGCTCCAGCTACAACGCCCACCTCCATGTGGGGGCGGCGCAGCACTAGACGGTGGTCGGTGGTCGGTGGTCGGTGGTCGGCGCCACCACGTAGATCGTACGGGCGCGTGGGCGCCCCCAAGGCGAGTGTGTATGCCGTCGGGGCGCCCCTCGTGGGCGCCCTACTCGTTCTCTCCTGAGACTCTACGGCCCGCTAGGCGAGCACGCTTGCCAGCCACGCCCGTAGCGCCGCGTCGGCGCCTGGCAGCAGCGGCAGCGCTGCCACGCCGCTTGCGTAGTGCTCTGCGCGAGTTTGACCTGGGTAGAGCAGCGCCGCCGCCAGCGTTGCGCGCCGCCCGTCCGCCCCGATGCTCCCAAGGTAGCTGTAAGCGTCGGCCAGAGCGTCCTCGGGCACGCCGCCCGTGGCGTCCAGGCGATACTTAGCGTCTAGCACGGCCACGCGCGGGGCCTCGCCGGGGCGCGCGATCTCTAGCGCTAGGTCCGGCACGCGCGTGTGGCGGTCAAGCGAGCGCAGCGGCGCGCCGCCCGGCGTGTAGCGCGGCTGGTAGCGCAGGCGCAGCGTGGCCCCGTCGGGGGCGGCGAGCACCACCAGCGGCACATCGTTGGGCAGGGCCAGCAGCTGCTCGTCGCCGTCGTCCGTGAGCATAGCCTGGGAGACAAGCGTGTGGCCTGGCAGCGCCAGCAGCGCGAGGGCAACGCTGGCGGCGCACCAGCGCTCGTAGAGGCGCGGCAGCTCGGCGATGGGGAGGCTGAGCGTCGCTGCGTCCCAGCGCACCATGGGGCGGCGACGCAGCTGCCGCCAGACGGCGTAGACCACGCGGTAGTCGGGGTCGCGCTGGATGCGGGGCGTGGGGCCGCGATACGCGACCAGTGACGGCACCTGGGACAGGAAGGGTAGCGCCCGCAGGGCCCGCAACTGCTCGGCGGCCAAAGCCATCCGGCCTGGCGCGTCCGGGGGCAGATCGGCGCGTGCGCCAAGCAGCTCCAGGCGGCGCCAGAGCATGTCGAGCAGGCGACGCAGCAGCCGGGCCTCGTAGGAGTCGTAGCTTGGGGTGGTGGTGCGCAGCTCGGCCGTGTCGTACTCGGGGCGCAGCTCCACAATGCGCGAGGCGTCTTGAAGCTGGCCCAGGGCCACATGCTCCGCGCCGGGGCGCAGCCGATCGGGCGGGCGGCGGGCGATGCGGCCCACGGCGGCGGCGAGCCGAGCAAGCTCCTGGCCGAAGAGCCCGTGCAGCTCCTCGGCCAGCGTGGGCTGCGAGTGGTCGAGCTCTGGGGGCGCGCCTACGCCCTCGGCGCCGCCGCTGAGCGCAAAGACGAGGGCGCGGCCAAGGCGCTGGAGGTCGTCGAGCAGGGCGGCGTAGTGCTCCTGATCCAGCTTGCGGGGGGCCACGTACAGCGCGCCGCGCTGCTCCTCGGCGCGCCCGTCGGGCCAGACGAGCCGCAGCATGATCGGGTAGGCGCCCGCTGCACCCGGCGCAACCCAGCGCCAGCGCCAGGCGGGGTCGCCGGGGCGCAGGAAGGGCTCAAGCGCAACGCCGCCCAGCGCGAGGGCGAGGGTGGCGCCTGGGGGCGGCAGCGCGCTCAGCTCCACCGCCTGGTACTCCAGGAGCGCGGCCTCGTCGAGCGGGCGACCATCAAGCTGGAGCGTGGGCGAGATCATAAACCGCCACGTAGCTTCAATTTTCTTATAGTGTGG
>JAYUYB010000783.1:0-2762 GCA_043752655.1 Chloroflexota bacterium | reverse complement strand
AGGCTGGCGACGCCCGCTGGCACCGTGATCTGCGGACCGGCCGAGGGCGCGATGGCCGTGCTGTCGGCGGCCAGGCCCAGGAACTCGACGTGGCCCTGGAAGAAGGCCGCCTTCGCCGCGTTCTCGCCGATGCGGTTGCGGATGGACACCGCGCTCAGGAAGTCGTCCATGTACCCCGCATTTGGCGGGTAGGTGCTGGGCAGGACCTCCTCGGTGGGCGCGGGCAGGCCCGGCCCCTCGACGGAGTTGCGCAGCGCTACGTTGGCGGGCGCACCTGGCAGCGCGTTGTCGAGCACCTCTTTGGTAAACATCTCGCAGAAGCCCTCGCGCATCACGCCGTTGCCGCTGGCGGCTGTGCTGTAGGCCGGGTGCTCAAGGGTGTGGATGTACTCGTGGACGAGGGTCATCCAGCCGCCCCAGCGCGTGGCGCGCTCGGCCGGCGACATGGCGCCCGCAAGCCCCGGTGCGTTCGACAGGTCGGTGCGCAGGCCAGTGTACATCACCACCCGGCCCGCGTCGGGCGTGAGGGCGAAGCCAAACTGATCGTACAGCTCCAGGTCGGCGCGGTTGGCGGTGGCGAAGGGCGTAATAATCTCGTCGAAGAGGAAGGCGGCCTCGTCTGGGCCGCGCGAGCTGTCGTTTGGGTCGAAGTGGTGGCCCGCCTGGGCCGTCCGCGCCGCGCCACGGTCGGCCATCCAGAGGCTCACGCTCTCGGCGCTGATCGCCGAGCCAGTGGCGGCCCGGTCGGCCGGGTCAAAGGCGTCGAACAGGGTCTGGCCCGGCCCAGAGGCACGGAACTGAAAGCCGTGGCGCGTCGTAGCCTGGTCGGCGCTCAGGGCGGCAGCGGCGGCAAAGTTACCGAAGCGCGCGTCCACCACGGTCTTGGCGGCCTGGCCGGGGCCCTCGAAGCTGGCCGCAGGCAGTCGAGGCTGTGTTGACACAGCCCTGATGTTGGGCATCTCACCAACGAGGTGCGCCTGGAGTGCCGTCGTGACAGCGGCCCTGAGGGCGGCGCGGGCGGCCACTGCGGCCGGGGTGAGCACGCCGCCCACCATGGCCCCGTCCCAGGCCACGGCTGCGGGCGGGGCCGGGGCGGGGCCGGCGGGGCCTGGGGCGGGGGCGGGGGCGGCGACCGGACGGCCAAGCTCGCCGAAGATCGCGGTCTGGGTCGCCGCGTCGGGGACGGCAGCGCCAGCGTGCATATCGAGGCCGCCCGCCGGTGCGCCCGCAGGCATGTGGACCTCAAGCTCAACCCGCCGGTTGTGGGCCATGTCGAGCGGGCTCGCCTCGGCCACCAGCGGTCGACTCGCCCCGGCGGCGCTGCTGCTCACCTGGGCCGCAGTGAGGTGGCCCTGGCCCTGCGCCCACGTCGAGACCGCGCGGGCGCGGGCGTCAGAGACGCTGGTGTTGACGGTGCCGGGGCCGCTGCCGCTGGTGTGGCCGCTCAGGTCGAGGGTGACAGCGGGGTTGCGGTAGAGCACGCCGTTGGCGCGGAAGAACTGTTCGAGGGCAGTGATGTGGTCCGGCTTGAGCTGCGAGCGCTCGACGCGGAAGTTCCACAGGATCATGCGTCGGTCGCTCACCCAGTCCACCTGGCCGGCGCTGTTCAGGCGCTCCCAGTCGGTCTCGGGGGTGCGCTGGACGAGGGCCTGGCGCTGGGCTAGCGCCCTGCTGGGCACGGCCTCGGGTTGAGCGAGGGCGCGCCGCGCAGCGTAGCCAGTGGTGCGTCGGCGCAGCGGCGCGATCGTCCCGCCCGCGCCGCCGGCCCCACCGCCGCCGCCGGTGTCGTACGAGGGGCCACCGCCGCCGCCGCTCGAGGGCGGGACCTCCTCGGGGGCGGTCGGCGGGGTGCGCATCTGCTCGACATACGGCTCGGCGTCGACGAGGGTCTGGTAGTCGTCGGGGCTCGCCTCGCCCGCCCTGATCTTCTGGAGCGCATCGTTATAATCCTGCACCGCCTCGGCCTGCGCCTCGGGGTTCCACTCCTCCCAGGGCGTGCCGTTGGCGTGCAGCGTCTGCCAGTCGTAGGCGTTGTTGCGGTCGCCGGTCTCCCACCAGGCCTCGGCCTGGGCCCAGAGCGCCTCGGGGGCGTAGGTCCAGCCACGGTTCTGGTGCTGCCAGACATGGGCGAGCTCGTGGATCAACGTGCTCTGGCCGTCGGCATTCAGATCCAGCTCGTCGCCGTCGAACTTGCTGTCGGTGAGGGCGATGGTGTTGCCGATAGTCCGGCTGGAGCCGGCGTTGTAGAGGCTGTTGCGCTCGATCACCACCAGCGAGTAGTCGATCGTCTCGCCGAAGAGCTCGCTTGCGGCGCTGATCTCGCCCGCGCTCATGCCACGGCTCTTGGTGTTCACGTCGTCGATCATGCCGCCCACGCTGTCGGCGATCGCCGAGCCCGTCGCGCTCACCGTATCGACGATATCATCGAACCAGCCGCGCTGGATAGCTGGGCTTGCGGGCGAGCGCATCAGCGCGCTGCGCTGCGCGGGCGGCGCGGCGGGCTGCGGCGGCCCGCCCATTGGCGACGATGCGCCTGGGCCGAAGCCGAGGAAGCTGGGGAGCAGCGCGCCGACATCCAGGTGCAGTCCGAGCATCAGGTTGCTGTCCTGGGCGTTGAACTCGACGCGCAGAAAGCTCAGGCCGGGCACGGGCACAACCTTGCCGCTGAGCTGGCTAAACACGAAGCGCTGGGCGTCGGGGCTGGAGGCAACACCAGCAATGGCGCCACCGGCGATCAGGGCCGAGATGCTCACAAGGGCCAC
>JAYUYB010000782.1:0-6953 GCA_043752655.1 Chloroflexota bacterium | reverse complement strand
CCACCGCGTATCAGACTGGCATCGACGCGGCGCTGCGCCTCGGCGCCGACATCATTGTGAACACCGACGCCGACAACCAGTACCCCGGCGCCGAGATCCCGCGCCTGGTGGCACCGATTGTGGCGGGCAGCGCCGACATCGTGATCGGCGATCGGCAGGTGGGCCAGATCGAGCACTTCTCGCCGCTCAAGAAGGCGCTCCAGCACGTTGGTAGCTCCGTGGTGCGCTGGGCCTCGGAGACCAACGTGCCCGACACGGTGAGCGGCTTCCGCGCCCTCTCCCGTGAGGCCGCGCTGCGCACCTTTGTCACCACAGACTTCTCGTACACCGTGGAGGCGCTCATCCAGGCCGGCAAGCGCCGCCTGACGATTGCGGCGGTGCCCATCCGCACCAACTATGTGAACCGCCCCTCGCGGCTGCACCGCGGCAACTGGAACTTCATCAAGCACCAGGGCGCGATCATCGCCCGCACCTACGCCACCTACGAGCCGCTCAAGGTGTTCAGCTACATAGCGGCGGCGCTCTTTGTGCCGGGGGCGCTGCTGCTGCTGCGCGCGGCCTATATCTTCATTGCGCGGAACTTCGGGCTTGTGGCCTCGAACGACCAGGCCCTGCTCGTAGGCAGCGTACTAGTGGTGATGGCCCTCGTCACTTTTCTGATCGGCCTGCTGGCCGACCTGGTGGGCGGCGTGCGGCGCGTGCAGCAGGAGCTGCTCTACCGAGTGCGCAGTATGCAGGTGGAGGACGATGCCTGGCGCCGCGCCGTGGGCGAGCGGCTAGGCGCGCTGGAGGAGTTGGCGAAGCGCGAGGAGGCGGGGGCGCCTAAGCAGTAGGAAGGGGCGCCTCGGCGTTATATCCTACTCAAACGTCGAGCTGGCCGACTGGCTGGGCCAGCTTGGTGGCCCGGCGTTGCTGCTGGCCCACCGGCACGGTAGACCAGAGCTCGCGCATATGCTGAAGCGCCCCACCGGTGCGTCGGTCGAGCAGCATTACGAAGCGTGTCGCCTCGGCCACCCCGAGCCGCTCAACAAGCGTCTCCCATCCCTGCTCGATCAGCCGCTGCTCCGCCTGAGTCATCGGGTTTGCTCCTTGAGTTGCTGCATGTCGGCGTCAACCATCATGCGTACCAGATTGGGGAAGGGAGTCTTCGGCTGCCACCCCAACGCCGCTTTGGCCTTGGCGGGGTTACCGATCAGCAAGTCTACCTCGGCGGGTCGCATAAAGCGCTCGTCCTGCACGATGTAGTCGCGATAATCGAGCCCTACGTGGCCAAAAGCCAGCTCGCAGAACTCGCGCACGGCGTGGGTCTCGCCGGTGGCCACCACGTAGTCATCGGGCTGCTCCTGTTGGAGCATCAGCCACATGGCCTCGACGTAATCGCCGGCAAAGCCCCAGTCGCGCTGGGCGTCGAGGTTGCCGAGGCGCAGCTCCTTGTCGAGGCCCAGCTTGATGCGCACCACGCCGTTGGCGATCTTGCGCGTTACAAACTCCAGGCCACGCCTAGGCGATTCGTGGTTAAACAGGATGCCTGAGCAGGCAAACATGTTGTAGCTCTCACGGTAGTTGATCGTGATCCAGTGGCCGTAGACCTTGGCCACGCCGTAGGGGCTGCGCGGGTAGAAGGGCGTATCCTCGCTCTGGGGAACCGCCTGCACCTTGCCGAACATCTCGCTGCTGCTGGCCTGGTAGAAGCGGATGCTCGGGTCCACGATCCGCACCGCGTCGAGCATGCGCGTCACGCCGAGCGCCGTCGTCTCGCCCGTAAAGACCGGCTGTGCCCACGAGGTCTGCACGAACGACTGGGCAGCCAGATTGTAGACCTCCGTCGGGCGATGCTCGCGCAGTAGATTGATCAACGAGATCTCGTCGGCGAGATCGCCTGTGACGAGCGTGAGCCGGTTCTGGATATGCTTGATACGCTCAAATGTGACCGTGCTGGTCCTGCGGACCATACCGATCACCTCGTAGTCTTTTGCGAGCAGCAGCTCAGCCAGGTAGCTCCCATCCTGGCCAGTGATGCCGGTAATCAGGGCGCGCTTCTTCATCAGATCGTTACCTCAGGTGCAGAGCCATTTGGGTTTTGGGGTCAAGCCGCATTGGGCTTACGGAGCTGCCTGGGCTGCGGCGACGGCCTTCTGGGCGGCCTCGGCGAGGGTGGCGGCGGGGATCAGGCGCGACTCGGCGAGCAGCCTGCGGCCCTCAACCTCGTTGGTGCCGGTAAGGCGTGCCACCATTGGCACGTCGGTCTTCACCTCTTCGAGAGCGGCGATAATGCCACGGGCCACCTCGTCTACGCGGGTGATACCGCCAAAGATATTGAACATCACCGCCTTGACATTCGGGTCCGCGAGGATGATCTGGAGCGCGGCCTGCACCTTCTCCTTGCCAGCGCCGCCGCCGATATCGAGGAAGTTGGCGGGCTCGCCGCCGTAGAGCTTCACCACATCCATGGTGGCCATCGCCAGACCGGCGCCGTTAACCATGCAGCCGATGCTGCCATCAAGCTTAATGAAGGTGATGCCGGCCTCGCGGGCCTGGCGCTCGGCCTCAGGCTCGTCGGACGGGTCGCGCATGGCCTCCAGATCAGGGTGGCGGAAGAGGGCGCTATCGTCGAGCAGGATCTTCGAGTCGAGGGCCTGGAGCGTGCCATCGGCGCGGATCACGAGCGGGTTGATCTCCGCGAGCGAGGCGTCGGTCTCCACAAACACCTTGTAGAGCGCCGAGGCGATCTGGGCAAACTGGCGGGCCTGCTTGCCATCGCTCAGGCCGATGCCGAAGGCCAGCTCGCGGGCCTGGTACTCCTGGAGGCCAAGCATGGGGTGGGCGGGGAGCTTCAGGATGGCGTCGGGGTTGGTTTTGGCGACCTCCTCGATCTCGACGCCGCCCTCGGCGGAGGCGATCAGCATCACCTGCTTGCTGCCGCGATCCAGGATCACACTGAGGTAGATCTCCTTCTGGTAGGTGATCGCCTCGGCCACCAGCACCTTCTCCACCGTAAGGCCCTTGATGTCCATGCCAAGGATCTGCGCTGCCACCTGCTCGGCCTGATCGGGCGTGTCGGCGAGCTTGACGCCGCCAGCCTTGCCGCGGCCGCCCACAAAGACCTGGGCCTTGACCACAACCGGGGCGCCGATGCGCTCGGCGATGGCGCGGGCCTCGGCCGGGGTGGAAGCGACGCCGCCACCAGTGACCGGGATACCGTACTTCGCGAGCAGATCGCGGGCCTGATACTCGTGCAGCTTCATCGGGACCATGCTCCTCGACAGAATTAGTGAGCGAAAGGGCGCCTGGTGGCACAGATTAGAGCGGGAGAAAGTGCGTAGAAACCCAGACCCAAGCGCTAGCTATCGTAGCATACGCTGCAAATCGCTGTCAAACGCTTGCGCCTGTGCAAGCTTTGTGCATGCAGATGCATTTTGCTTGGCAGCACCACTTTTTGTGAAGATATGCACAACGCGCCAAGCTGCGCTGCGCGCCGTGTCGATCTGTAGTATAATACCCCCGGTGGGTATAGGGATCGTTGAAAGGCCGAGGAGCAAAATGTCTGTGCAGCCGACCATTATTGTCTACGGAACCAGCTGGTGCCCCGACTGCCGCCGCGCCCAGCGCGTGCTGGAGACGAGCGGCGTTCCATACACGTATATCAACATCGAGCAGGACGAGGAGGCGGCCGAGTATGTGATCGAGGTGAACAACGGCAACCGCAGCGTGCCCACGATCATCTTCCCCGACGGCTCGATCCTGGTGGAGCCATCGAACAGGGAGCTACAGCAGAAGCTGGCGTAGGCAGGGAACAGGGTACTGGGAACAGGGCCGAACAGGCGCGAGCTGCCGCTCCCTGTCCCCTTCAAAACACCTCTGCTACATTGATTACCTGCTCGCGCCCTGGGCCGACGGAGACGATGGCGAGGCGAGCGCCGACGAGCTGGCAGATGCGGGCCACGTAGGCCTGGGCGGCGTCGGGCAGATCGTAGAAGTGGCGCACCTCGGTGGTGGAGCTGCGCCAGCCTGGCAGCTCCTCGTAGATCGGCTCCACCTGGTCGAGCACGGCCCCGGTGGCAGGTGGGAACTCCAGCTGCGTGTCGTTCAGCTGATAGCCGACGCAGATCTTGATCGTCGGCACAGTATCGAGCACATCCAGCTTGGTAATCGCCAGCGTATCGATGCCGTTGATCTGGGCGGCGTAGCGCGTCATCACGGCATCAAACCAGCCCACGCGGCGCAGGCGCCCGGTGTTGGTGCCAACCTCGGCCCAAGGCGTGCCGATCTGGCGCAGCGTGTCGGCCTCAGGCCCATCTAGCTCGGTGGGAAAGGGGCCGGCGCCAACGCGCGTGGTGTAGGCCTTGGCCACCCCGATCACGGCGTTGAGCCGGGTAGGCCCGATGCCTGCGCCCTGGCATGCACCGGCGGCGCCAGGCGGCGACGAGGTGACATACGGGTAGGTGCCGTGGTCGACATCGAGCAGCGCGCCTTGGGCGCCCTCAAGCAGCACTGGCAGATCCTTCTCCAAAGCGCGGTGGATGATCGGATGGACGTTGCTGATATGGTCGGCCAGCTGGTGCCCATAGTCGAGAAAGCGCAGGTAGGTGTCGTGGAGCGAGAGCGGCTTTACGCCGTAGAGCTTGGTGAGAACGCGGTTCTTCTCCTCCAGCACCACCCGCAGGCGCGTAAGCAACGTCTCCTCGTGGAGTAGGTCGGCCACGCGAATGCCGGAGCGGCTCATCTTGTCGGCGTAGGCGGGGCCGATCCCGCGCCCAGTCGTGCCGATCTTATCATCGCCGCGGGCGTGCTCCTGGAGCTGATCGAGCATCACGTGATACGGCATGATCACGTGAGCGCGCTCGCTTATGAAGAGCTTGGCCATGCTGATGCCGCGCTCCTCCAGCTCCTTCAGCTCCTTCAGCATCACCTCGGGGTTGATCACCACACCCGGCCCGATCACATTCACGGTGGTCGGGTCGAAGATACCCGAGGGCACGAGCTGGAGCTTGAAGGTGCCGAGGTGGTTGACGATGGTGTGGCCAGCGTTGTTGCCGCCGCCGTAGCGGATCACCAGGCGCGCCTTGCCCGCAAGCAGATCCACCAGATGGCCCTTGCCCTCATCGCCCCATTGGGCGCCGATTAGCGCGACAACCGGCATTGCGGTGTCCTTTCAAAAAGAGGGGCGCGCTCTAGCGCGCCCTTACAAGTCAGCAGCATTGCTCAGATGCTGTACTAGCGCAGGGCCTGCCGGAGCACGGCGATGCTCTCGTCGACGTGGCGCGGCTCGATGATCAGGGGCGGCAGCAGGCGCAGCACATCCTCGCCAGCTGTGGCCACGAGCAGGCCGTGACTCTGCACCGCCTCGCGCACGGCGCCTGCGGAGCCGGCGAGGCGCAGGCCGCGCATCAGGCCGCGCCCGCGCAGCTCCAGGATCGTGTCGGGCAGGTCGGCGGCGAGATCCTGAAGCGACTCATCGAGGTAGCTGCTCACCTCGCGCACACGGGCGAGGAAGCTGGGCTCGCTGATGCGGCGCAGGACAACCCCGCCAACGGCGGTGGCGAGCGGGTTGCCACCGAAGGTGGTGCCGTGATCGCCGATGTGGATGCTGTCGGCTACAGCCTGGCGCATGAGCACGGCGCCGATGGGCAGGCCGCCGGCGAGCGGCTTGGCGATTGTCATCATGTCGGGGCGCACGCCGGATGGCTCGTGAGACCAAAGCGTGCCGGTGCGGCCCATGCCGGCCTGAATCTCATCGAAGATCAGCAGGGCGCCGTGCTTGTCGCAGAGCTGGCGGGCGGCACGCAGGAAGTCGTCGCTGGCGACGCGCAGGCCGCCCTCGCCCTGGATCGGCTCCAGGAGCACGGCGCACACATCGTCGCCCATGGCGGCCTCAAGCGAGGCGATGTCGTTGAACTGGGCGAAGCGGGCGCCGGGCATCACCGGCATGAATGGCTCGCGGTACTTCTCGCGGGCGGTGACGGCCACGGCGCCCATAGTGCGGCCGTGGAACGAGCCTTCAAAGGCGACGATCGCCGTCTTGCCGTCGCCCGCTTGGTCGCGCGCAAAGCGGCGGGCAAACTTGATCGCGCCCTCGATCGCCTCGGCGCCGCTGTTAGAGAAGAAGACGCGGTCGAAGCCGGGGCTGTTCGCCACGAGCATGCGGGCGAGCTCGCCGGCGGGGGCGGAGAGATAAAGGTTAGAGATATGGATCAGCTTGGCGGCCTGCTCGGCAATCACCTGAGTGATCTCGGGGTCGCCGTAGCCAAGGGCGTTCACGGCGATGCCACTGACGAAATCCAGGTAGCGGCGGCCCTCGGTATCGTAGAGGTAGACGCCCTCGCCGCGCTCGATCACGAAATCGGGCTTCAGGTAAGTCTGAAGAACATACTCGCGATCGGCCTGCCGCGCGGCCTCCGTCTGATCCACCGTCATGCTAGTTCCTTTCTGCACCACGCCGCTCCCGCGTGCAGAATTATAGCATTGTCGGGGGGACAGGGGATCGCGAGCCGGGCAGGTTATCCGCAGATGACGCAGATGACGCAGATGACGCAGATTTCCAGCCGCAACCTGAGCACGATTAGAGCGTGCTACCGTCCACCGTCCACCGTCCACCGTCCACCGTCAAGAGCTTACGCGCAGGGGCAGAGCGTTGCGAGGGCTGCCACAATCTGGGCCTGGTGGGACTGCCAGGCGCGGTGGCCAACCATGCCCTCAAGCAGATGGAGCAGGCACTCGGGGCTGCTGAAGCTCGCCTCCAGGCCATCGTTCAGACGCACCAGCGTGCCCGACCTGCAGCCCTCGCCACAAAAGCTGAGGCTGATGGTCTGGTTTGCCACTGTGATCTGAGCCTGCTCCATCGTCGCTACCCTTTCGCCTGCGGTCGGCCGCGTGCTTGTTTCTATGAATAAGCATACACAATGCCAACGCGAGTATGATCAACCCGCAGGTTGAGCGGGGGTGGATTAGCCTTT
>JAYUYB010000781.1:0-2771 GCA_043752655.1 Chloroflexota bacterium | reverse complement strand
TCCTCGCCAGCTACGAGCAGATCGCCCAGCAGGAGACGGTGATCAACCAGGTGCTGCCTGGAGCCCAGCCTCGCCCGCAGCCGCAAACGCAACAGCGTCCACAGCCTTCGCCCCAGCCGCGCCCACAGAGCGGAACGGGCGCTACTGGTCGCGTGCCGATCGCTGCGCCGCGTAGCGCCACGAGCCGGGCGCCGCGCCAGGAGGGCCTCGGCTGCGGTGTATTTCTAGTAGGTATGCTTGTGCTGGCCGGCGTGCTCGGTCTGGTGCTCTTGTTGAGCAGCGGGGTGTTGAATAATCTCTTCGGGGCGATTGGCGGTGGCGGTGTGGGCGTGCCTGGTCGGCCCACGCCTAGCGTGGAGCCCGGCGAGCCCACGGCTACTGTCGAGCAGGGCGTGGCCGTGCCCAACCTTACGGGCTACACCGACATCGCCGCCGAGCAGGCGCTGCGCCAGCTTCAGCTTGTGCCGGTGCGCCAGGATCGCAACGACCCGCTGGTGGAGTTCAGCACGGTGATCAGCCAGGCGGTGGCGCCCGGCCAGCTGCTTCCACCAGGGCAGCCCGTCACCTACACGGTGAGTCTTGGGCCTGTCCTGGTGGCAGTGCCCGACCTCACGGGGGTGGACGCCAGCCTCGCACGGCGCCAGCTTGCGGCGGCCGACCTGCCAATCGAGGAGCTAGAGGAGCCGAGCCAGACGATCACGGCGGGCTTTGTGATCCGGCAGTCGCCCAGCGCGGGGCTGCGGATCCCTCAGGGCCAGGTGGTGCAGATCGTGGTGAGCCAGGGCGATGTGGCGCGCTTCCCCGATGTGATCGGGCTCCAGCGTGAAGAGGCGGAGCGGATCGTGCGCGGCACGCCAGGGCTAGATCTGGTCTTTATCGACGAGCAGGGGCGCGACAAGCTAGGCGCCGACTATGATCGCTACGCCGTGGGCCAGGTGGTGAGCGCGCAGATCGAGAATGGGCGCGGCCTCAACAACGGCGACCTCGTGCCAAGGGGCAGCCGGGTGGTGCTGGGGGTGAAGCGGGCGGAGTGATAACAAAAGGGCGGCATACGCCGCCCCTGTACCCTATACCCTGTGCCCTTGCTCGCTAGGCGGCAGCAGTCTTCTCACGCTTGTGCAGCTGCTCGGCCTCGTCGAGCAGGCGGCGGCGGTCAGCGACGACGAAGGTGTTATTGGCGGTGTGGCGCCACTGCTCGTCGCTGATGTAGGCCCACTGGCCGGCCTCGGTGCTGATCCAGCGCGGCGCCTTATAGATCTTGGGGTCGAGCATTGTCATGGTCGTGCTCCTCAGGTAGTGCCGATGCGTTGATCTGAATGTAGCTGCCTCAGTTACAGTCTGCGTGTAGCTGGAAGCCTACACGCTTCGGATAACGATCCGCTTGCGCCAGCGCGCCCAGCGCGTGACAAAACACTTATCGTGCCACCACCGCTGGCTCCTGCACCAGGTGCCCCTCACGCACCCGCAGCACACTGTCGGCCGTGCCCACCACCTCGGGGCTATGCGTCACCATCAGCATCGTCTTGCCGGCCTGCCGTGTGAGCCGATCGAGCAGATCGAGCACCTGCTGGCCGGTCTCGGCGTCCAGGTTGCCAGTTGGCTCGTCGGCTAGAATAAGGGCCGGGTTGTGGACGAGCGCGCGGGCGATAGCCACTCGCTGCTGCTCGCCGCCGCTGAGCTTGTCGGGGTAGCTGGCGCCCCGGTCGGCCAGGCTCACGGCGTCGAGCATCGCCACGGCGCGCGCTTGGGCCTGGCTTCCAGTGATCCCGTTCAGCTCAAGTGGCAGCAAGACATTCTCCAGCACGGTGAGCGTGGGCACAAGGTTGAAGAACTGGAAGATAAAGCCCACACTGCGCCGTCGAAACAGGGTGCGTTCACGCTCGCTCAGCTTCGTGAGCGGCCGACCCTCCACCCAAACCTCGCCGCTTGTGGGCAGGTCGATCCCGCTCACAAGGTTCAGCAGCGTGCTCTTGCCGCTGCCACTCTTGCCAACCAGCACCACCAGCTCGCCAGCATTCAAGCTGATGCTCACCTCGTGGAGCACCACGCGCGAGCGACCCGCCTCCTCGTACGCCTTGGACACACGCTCGAGCCGCACCAGCGGCGCTCCAGTAGAGTTTAGCATCTCGCACACATTTTGCAAAGCATAAGCATATTATACCGCCTCGTAGAACGTGGAGATAGGGGTAAAATGCACAAAGCCGACGCATCTTTGCGTCGGCCTACACACAACGAAGCGGCGACCAATATTGGTCGCCGCGATCGTCAGGTTCCGAGAAGTTCGCTGGCCCCGCTAGCACTTCAGCAAGCGGCGCGGGGAGAGTGGGGGTAGGGCGGGGTAGGTGGGGAATAAGAGGGAGTGCGATCCGGGGAGTTACTCGCGTGCCTTCGTCCGTTGGGGCTGCGTACTTCTGTTGTTTGTAGCATACAAGATCAGCGTTACCAATCCAATAGTCCCTTGATCCCCTATGTGAGAGGCCCGTGAGGCCTGCTGGTACTAGGGGCCAGGGTGACCATGCTACAATAGAGAAAACGTTCGCGCCGGAGGTTTTGTTCCAAGCTATGCCACCAAAACGCGGCCCGACCCTCTTCGATACGCAGCGCTCGCAGCTCCTGGAGAGCCAGGCGCCCCTTGCGGCGCGCATGCGCCCGCGCACCCTAGACGAGTACCTCGGCCAGGAGCAGATCGTGGGCGAGGGCAAGCTGCTGCGCCGGGCGATTGCGGCCGACAAACTCTTCTCGATCATTCTCTGGGGGCCGCCAGGCAGCGG
>JAYUYB010000780.1:0-6965 GCA_043752655.1 Chloroflexota bacterium | reverse complement strand
CTGGAGACCGCGATCGAGTGGATCTCGGAGGACGAGCTCGTCGAGGTCACCCCGAAGAGCATTCGGATCCGCAAGCGCTACCTCGGCCTGGAAGAGCGCCGCAAGTCCAACAAGAAGAG
The DNA here is from genome assembly GCA_043752655.1 of Chloroflexota bacterium. Taxonomy (GTDB): domain Bacteria; phylum Chloroflexota; class Chloroflexia; order Chloroflexales; family Chloroflexaceae; genus OHK40. Next base: position 6,846 of record JAYUYB010000780.1, on the reverse strand, counting down.
CTATGAGCAAGCCCGAGCTGTTCAGCGTGGATCTGGCCGACCCGATCCAGGCTAAGTACGGCACCGACAAGATCCACGCCCTGATCCTCGGCACCTGGGCGCCGGTGCTCTACTACAACCGTGACCTTTTCGACGCCGCTGGCGTAGCTTACCCGACCGACGACTGGACGTGGGAGGATCTGCGCGCTGCGGCCAGGCCCCTTACCAACGCGGCGGCGGGCCAGTACGGCTTTCAATTCGGCACGATCTACGACCACACCGGCTGGATCTGGTGGCAGCACCAGCCGGAGAACTTCTGGGCCACACCGCAGATCTTCCCCAAGCAGACGGCCTGGAGCTCCGATAGCGGTCGCGGCGTGATGCAGATCATCCACGGCCTGACCGTCGAGGACAACTCCACCATCCCGGTGGAGGAGAGCGACTCCTACGACGTGTATGGCGGTGGCTTCGGCGTCGGCAAGGTGGCCCTCTACGCCGGCGGCGACTGGGACGCAGGCTGGTCGTTCCGCGAGCTGCCCTTCAACTGGGGCATGGCCATGCTGCCGACTGTGCGCAAGGAGTTTCGCCCCGCCCTGAATACCATGGTCGCCTCGCACGTGGTGAGCGCGGCGACAAAGAACCCCGAGCTGGCATGGGCCTTTATCCGCTTCCTCACAGCCGACACGGAGGGCCAGACGCTGATCGGCCAGGGCGCCTACGAGACGCCTGTGCTCAAGTCGGTCGCCATGTCCGACCCGATCATGAAGCCCACATGGGCGCCGCCTGGCTACGACGCCCGCGTGCGCGCCGCGCTGCTGCCAGGGCCGATGTACACGCCCTATCCGCTCACGCTCAACCTGTGGGAGTTCCCCGAGAAGATCCTTGACCCCACGGTGCTCAGGCTGCGCGCCGGTGAGCTAACCCCCGACGAGGCGGTGGCCTTCCTGGACCAGGAGGGAACGCCCTTCTTCCAGCAACAGCAGTAGGCGCTGCCTGCCGTGTGCAGCCGATTGCATCACGCGAGAGCAAGCTATGGCAACCAGCGAGACCGTGCAGCTCCAGGCTGCGGCCCGGCGCCGCAGGCTCACCCTCACTCAGCGCGAGAGCCTGGCCTGCGCGCTGTTTATCGCACCGGCGGTGTTCGGCTTCCTGGCCTTCACCGCCCTGCCCCTGGCGGTGTCGGCGTGGCTCAGCTTCACCGACTACAACCTCGCCGGGTGGCCGAACTTCGTGGGTCTGCGCAACTACCAGGCGCTGCTCGCCGACGACCTGTTCTGGCAGTCGGTGCGCGTAACCCTCACCTATGTGGCCGTGGTGGTGCCGCTCTGGATGATCAACTCGCTGGCGCTGGCGCTGCTGCTGAACCAGCGTCTGCGCGGCGTAACCGTGTTCCGCACAATCTTCTACCTACCGGCGATGCTTTCCGGCGTAGCTGTGGCCATGCTCTGGTCGTGGCTGTTTAACTACCGCGCAGGGCTGATCAACGCCGTGCTCGGGCTGTTCGGGATCGCCGGCCCAAACTGGCTTGGCAGCGCCGACTGGGCCCTGTTCGCGCTGATCCTGATGAGCCAGTGGAGCATCGGCTGGTACCTGCCGGTCTGGCTCGGCGGACTCCAGGGCATCCCCACCGAGCTCTACGAGGCCGCTGAGATCGATGGGGCTGGCGGCTGGGCGCGGCTCATCAATGTCACCCTGCCAATGCTTAGCCCTATCATCCTGTACAACCTGGTGATGAACATGATCTGGGCGCTCCAGCTCTTCACCGAGCCACTGGTGATGACCGACGGCGGGCCGAAGTTCGCCACCCTCAGCTACGTGCTCTACAGCTACAACAACGCCTTTGGCTACTTCAAGCTGGGCCACGCCAGCGCCATGGCTTGGATGCTCTTTCTCGTAACCCTGGCGCTCACGGCCCTGGTCTTTCGCCTGAGCCCCCTGTGGGTCTACGCCGAGGGCGAGCGGAGGAATCGATGACGACCCACCTGAAAGCGGCCCACCCGACGCCCCGTCGGCGCGTGCGCCCCACGGCGATCCTGTCGTACCTGGTGCTGGGCGTCGGCAGCCTGCTAATGCTGGCCCCGCTCTTCTGGCAGCTCACCACCTCGCTGAAGTCCAGCGCCGACACGATGCTCTACCCGCCGGTGCTGCTCCCGATCCCGCCACAGTGGGGTAACTACGCGGAGCTGTTCGAGCGCTTCCCGTTCTGGCAATACCTGTGGAACTCAACCCTCGTTACCACACTGGTGATCGTCGGCACGCTGATCTCCAGCTCGCTGGCGGCTTACGGCTTTGCGCGGCTGCGTATGCCGGGGCGCGACCTGATCTTCATGCTGCTGCTCAGCTCGCTGATGCTGCCGGGCATCGTGCTGGTGATCCCGCAGTTTGTGCTCTTCCAGCGCCTCCAGTGGATCAACACGTACTATCCTCTGGTTGTGCCGTCGTTCTTCGGCAGCGCCTTTAGCATCTTCCTGCTGCGCCAGTTCTTCCTGACCATCCCGCGCGACCTGGAGGACGCCGCGCGCATCGATGGCGCCGGCTATCTGCGCACCTTTGCCCAGATCGTCCTGCCGCTCGCCGGCCCAGCGCTGGTTGCGGTGGCGCTCTACAGCTTTGTGAGCACCTGGAACGACTTTATCACGCCGCTGATCTATCTGAGCGACCGCGAGCTGTTTACGCTGCCTGTGGCCCTGCGCTACCTCCAGGGCGGCGTGCGCAGCCGGCCCGAGCATCACCTACTAATGGCAGGGGCCACCCTGGCGATGTTGCCCTGTGTCTTGCTGTTCTTGGCTGCCCAGCGCTGGTTCATCCAGGGCACAGTTATCAGTGGCGTAAAAGGATAAGGAAGAATACGTATCATGAGTGGAGATAGCCGGATTGTCGCGCCGCCGCCCGCCCGTCTGCTCGCCTACCCGCCAAGCACGCTGCTGCGCGGCCTGGAGTGGCTTGCCCCGGCCAGCAAATACCCCGGCACCGCCAGCGACATGCACTGGTGGGCCTGGGGCGAGGACGACGCGATCTACTGTGTGGACGACGACGGGAGCAATTTCGGCGGGCCGTGGCACTTCGGCCGCCTGCTGCGGGTTACGGGCATCCCCCCACACCACGAGGTAACGGAGATCAGCCGCTTTCCCGGCCTGCTGCGCTATACGCCGGACAAGCTGCGCTACGTCTGCGGCGCGCTCGCCGTGGGTTCGCGGCTCTACGTCGCCGCGTACGACTACAACTTCGCCGATCCTGGCAAAGAGGTCTACACCATCGACATGGAGCGGCAGCTCGATGTGCCGATGTACACCCCTCACGACGGCTTCTTTGTGAACGCGATCTCGCAGCATGGCGGCGTGGTGGCTCTGATGCACTCGGACGACGGCGGCCAGACCTGGCAGAACGTGCCCGACGCGGACACGCCCTACTTTCTGGGGCCGCGCTTCGCTGGGCTGGCATTTGTCGGGTTCGGGCCGGGCTACAGCGGCGTTCCCGAGGCGCTCGGCGATTACGTGTACGCGATCTCCAACGACGAAAACTGGGAGAGTGGTAACCACGTGTTTCTGGCGCGGGTGCCGCGTGAGCGCGTGCTGGAGCGGGCGGCCTGGGAGTTCTACGCGGGCGGCCGCGACGCCGACAACCCTCAGTGGTCCGCCGATGAGGCCGCCGCCCGCCCGACTCTGAGCGATCCTGGCCATGTGGGCCACCCGACCATGACCTACAACCCGGCACTCGGGCGCTTCCTGTTGATGTTCGGCAGCGACGTGGTGTCTCACTCATTTGCCACCCCGCGCTCGTTTGCCCGTGAGCATTGGCACCGCCAGCGCGAGCTCCAGCTCTACGAGGCTGCGAACCCGTGGGGGCCGTGGTATCTTGTTCATTACGACCCGTGCTGGGAGGGTGAGCATGTGGCCTACCTGCCGCAGCTGCCCGCAAAATGGCTTGGCGCCGACGGCCTGAGCGCCACGCTGTTGTTCTCCGGCGACTACAGCATGGTGCGGCGACCGGAGGGCTATGAGAGTTTCTACGGCTTCATGACGCGCCCTTTCCGGCTGCTGCCGGCGTAGCATGGTAGGGGCGAGCTGCACGGAGCGGCGATGAGCGAGCGCATGGGCGGCAAGGTGGCGCTGGTGACGGGCGCGGCTAGCGGGCTGGGTCAGGCGATCGCGGCGCGCTTCCTGCACGAGGGCGCGGCGGTGCTGGCCTTCGACCAGGACGGCGCAGGGCTGGAGCGGGGCGCGGCGGCGTGGGGCGCCAACGACCGGCTGCTTCTGACTGTAGGCGATGTGCGTCGGCGCGACGAGGTGGAGGCGGCTGTGGGCGCGGCTGTGGCGGGCTGGGGGCGGATCGACGTGCTGGCAAATGTGGCCGGGATCGCCCGCGAGGACCACTTCCTCGATATCGATCCTGAGGAGTGGCAGCGCCTGATCGACGTGAACCTGACCGGGGTGTTCAACGTGGCGCAGCTGGTGGCCCGGCAGATGGCACGGCAGGGCGACGGCTGCATCATCAACATGGCTAGCAAGAACGGTATCGTCGCCGAGGTACGCTATGCCCACTACAACGCCACCAAAGCTGGGGTGATCTTGCTGACGAAGAGTATGGCCTTGGAGCTTGCCGAGTGCGGGGTGCGTGTCAACGCCGTGGCGCCCGGCTACATCCAGACGCCAATGGCAGCCGCGATCGACCCGCCTGAGTTCCAGGCCTTCTACCGTGAGCGGCTGATCCCCCTCGGTCGCCTGGGCGCTGTGGACGATGTCGCCGGGGCGTTTGTCTTTCTGGCGAGCGACGACGCGCGCTTTATCACCGGCCACACGCTGGTCATCGACGGCGGGCAGACAGCCGGCGACGGCCGGCTCTTGCGGAGCTATCCCCCCCCTGCCGGCCTGGAGGGCATGTAGCGCGGTGTCTGGGCGGGCAGCCACTTGAAGAGCGACTCGCTATCGACTACCAAGTAGCGCGCGTTGCTCGAACAGGCGCGAGAGTATGCTACGATCCCCGCTGAGAGCCGTGCGCAGGGCGCGGCAGCAGCAGGGAGGGACCGATGTCGTACGAGGCGAAACTACGCGAGCTGGGCTACACGATCGAGGCCGCCAAACTGGATAACGGGGTCTTCCTGGCGGCCGTGCGCAGCGGGAACCTTGTGTTCACCGCCGGCCAGGTTTCCAGCTGGGGCGAGCAGGCGATCAAGGGCAAGCTCGGGGCCGACGTGAGCGTGGAAGAGGGTTACAGAGCAGCGCGCCTCTGCGCTCTTGGCTGTCTGCGGGCGGTCAAAAGCGTTACGGGCAGCCTGGACGACGTGGTGCGGATCGTCAAGGTCCTCGGCATGGTCAACGTCGCGCCCGGCTTCGACGACACGCCAGGCGTGATCCACGGCTGTAGCCACTTCCTGCGCGAGGTCTTCGGCGAGGCCGGCCACCACGCCCGCAGCGCCGTCGGCATGACCATCCCCTTCAACTACGCCGTCGAGATCGAGATGGTGGTGGAGGTGCGGTAAGCAGCTTTGCCCTTGCCCCGCCGCGCCCGGCCATGCTAGGATAGCCGGGCTATGCAAACACGAAGCCTCCCCGCCCTGGTCGCGCTGATCCTGCTCTCTACCCTGCTCGCAACCCCCGGCGCCGCCCAGCCCCTGGCCGCGCCGCCGCAGCCCACGGCGCTCAGCTTCTTTGGCATGAACACCTACCTCACCGGCCTGGAGCGTAACGGGCGCGATGGCGATGCCGGTGTGGCCACGCTTGCCGCGCGCGGCCGCCAGATCGGCGCCGCCTGGGCCCGCGAGGAGCTGAGCTGGGCCAACCTGGAGCGCAACGCCAAGGGCCGCTGGCTCTGGGAGCAGTTCGACCGCCGCCTGCTTGTGGCCGCCAGCGCCGGCTACGGAATTGTGGGCATGCTGCTCACCACGCCGCGCTGGGCGCGCGTGGCCGACTGCGCCCAGCGCATCGAGCGCTACGCCGGCGCCGGTGTGCGCTCGCTCGACTACTGGTGCCCGCCCGCCAGCCCCCAGGACTACGCCGACTACGTGCGCGCCGTGGTGGAGCGCTACGACGGCGATGGCAACGCCGACGCGCCTGGCTCGCCGCGCGTGGCCGCCTGGCAGCTCTGGAACGAGCCTAACCACTGGGAGACCTGGCCTGGCTCGCCCGCCGAGTACGCCGCCATCCTTCAGGCGGGCTACGCCGCCGCCAAGGCCGCCGACCCCAGCGCCATCGTCGCCGTGGGCGGGCTCTACATCCTAGACGGGGCCTGGGCCGACGGCGTGGGCCACCAGGACGGCCTGCGCTTTCTGGATGCCGCGCTCGCCGCGCGCCCCGCCGCGTGGGGCAGCTTCGACGCCCTCGCTGTTCACCCCTACATGCCCGATGTCGCCCCCGAGCAGCCTGGGCTCTACGGCGCGATCACACTCTGGGGGCGGCTCAGCACCGCCCGCTCCTGGCTCAACGAGCGCGCGGCCCGCTTCGGCGGCCCGCCCCGCCCGCTCTGGGTCAGCGAGCTTGGCTGGTCTACCTGCACTGCTGCCGAGGCCGACTGCTTCGTGGGCGGCGCGGCGCTCGCCGCCGAGGCCCCGCAGGCCGCGCTGGCCCTTGGCCCCACTGCCGCCGGCGTCTACGCGCAGGCCCCCGAGAGCGCGGCGGCGCCAGACGCCACAGAGACTGGGCAGGCGAGCCTGGCGGCGCTGATCGGCAAGAGCGAGCAGCAGCAGGCGGATTACCTGGTGCGCGCGCACGGCATAGCCCTGGCCCTGGGCGTGCAGCATATGAGCTGGTTCCAGCTGGAGGACAAGTTCGACGGCACGGCGCGCAACTTCTGGGAGGAGGCGGCGCTCTTCCGCACCGCCGCCCAGGGCTATGCGCCGAAGCCCGCCGCCGTCGCCTACAGCGCGATGAC
>JAYUYB010000779.1:0-2783 GCA_043752655.1 Chloroflexota bacterium | reverse complement strand
CGGCGGCGGGCGTGCTCGGCTACGCCATCTACGACAGCGCGGGCGCCCAGGTGGGTGGCGGGGTCTTCCCTGTAGCTGGCAACGTGTTCGAGGGTGGCCGCTTCAGCGCGAGCCTCGGCTTCGCCTACCCGCCGTTTGGCGGCCCGCTGCGCATCGACCTCTACGACCAAGATCCTTTTACCGGCGCGTTTCCGGCAACGGCCACATTGGTGGCGCGCACGCTCGCACTCAGCCAGCAGATCAGCGTTGAGACGCCGATCTTCGGCACGCAAGTTGGCAGCCCCGTGGTGCTCACTGGGCGTACGGCGCTCTACCCCACGGCTGGCGTGCTCCAGTACCAGATCCTGGATGGACAGGGAGCCGTGCTCGGGGCGGGCACGTTTGCCGTGCAGGGCGCCCCCGGCGACGCCGCCCGCTTTGCCGCGTCGCTCACATTCCAGCCGCCCGCTGCCCCCGGCCCGCTGCGCGCCTTTGTCTTCGAGGCCGATCAGAGCGGGAGAGTGACCACCAGCACCACGGTGGAGATGCGCTGGGGCGCGCCGTAGCGCCTATACATGGCCGCAAAGTGGTCGACAAGCAAACGCACCCCCTATCCGTGCTTGGATAGGGGGTGCGAGCGTGACGAGCTAGCGCACTGTTGCCAGTGCTCCCTCTGGGGCAACTTCCGGCTCTTGCTTGGTCTTGATGAGTGCGATTGCAAAGAGCAGCAGCCCATAGGCCGGCTTCGCGACGATATCGGCGATCGAATACCCAACCTGACGGCCAACCAACGCGAGCGCCGGGTCGAGATTGAACAGTGGGAGCAGGTACGCAATCGGATACACGCCCCAGCTTGCCAGTAGCAGCAAGCGCAGGTTGCGCACGAGCACACGCACCTCAGGCGATTCGCGTGCCATCACCGTGCCAAGCTCGCCCCAGAGCACATAGAGAATGTAGATGAATGGAATGGTGCTCAGCGTGCCCCACACCAGGCGTGTCCCCACATCCGCCGAGATCTCACCGGGATAGCCTAAGACGATCATCAGCGTAGCTGCGATTACCAACCGCGCAATCATGCCACTGCGCTGCTGGCCGGTGATCGCGAGCACAGCGATAAGCTCAACCAGCAGGAGCGGGACGGTCAGCAGCCAGTCGGCATAGCGGTACGCCTCGTTGAAGAGTACGCCTGTCGGCGCATACCCTGCACTCGTGAGGCTGAATGCCGCACTCCAACTGGTAAACATGCGGACGTAGTGATACGCGGCGATACCGACGATAATCGCGGCGATCACCATCACACGCTGGTACTTGTACGCAACCGCATCGCGCGCAAGCAGGAAGAATACGAACGCCGCGCCCATTGCCGCAATGGTAAACGACAGCGCATTGTAGACCAGGTCGTACTGACCTATCGTAAGGGTTGGCATAACGCTACAGCTCCTATCCAGAAAACGTAAGTAGTATTAGCACCGACATCGTGCCGCACGTCTGACCTCGGTCGTCGCCCATGTTGCCGCATTCGGCAGAAGCCTGTCTAGGTTGCGCTTCAGGATGACTAGCGCAGCGCTGCTACAGACGCTGTGCTGTCCGGTCTCGGCTTGCCACCAGGCAGGGCGCTCATTCCAGAATAGGCGGCTGCTCGTTTTGCGGTGACCCGTCAGATCGTTCCGGACATCACAAAGCATACTGCGTTCTCTCTAGCCTGTCAATGCATTGTTCAGCTTTTGTCCATACTGCTATAATGCCCGCATGAGCCTGCTTCTCAGCCTGTCCCCCCCTGAGCTCGCGCTGCCGCCGCGCGCCGAGGCGCAGCTCTGCTACGCCATGCTCACGCTGGCCGCCGACGCGGGCGCGGGCGCCGAGCCGGTGAACTGGGCGGTGGTGGCCGACGCCAGCCGCTCCATGCGTATCCCGATCGTCAGCGAGGCGCAGTTCCGCGAGTTGGTGCGCAGCGGCGGCGCCCAGGAGGTGCTCGTGGACGGCGTGCCGGTCTGGCAGCTCCCCGGCCCCGTGCCCGAGGCGGTGCGCGCCACAGCGCCGAGCGCGCTCGACCACACCGCCCGCGCCTTGCACAGCCTGGTCGAGCGGCTCGACCGCGCCGACCGGCTCTGCATTGTGGCCTGCGCCGAGCAGGCCCAGCTGCTTGTGACCGCCGACGGCGAGCGCCGCGCCGAGCTTGTGGCCGGCGTCGCCCGCCTGCGCTCCACCCGCCTCGGCGAGGCGACCGACCTGGCCGCCGGGGTGCGCCTCGCCCTCGATCAGCTGCGCGCAGGCGCGGGCGTGAGCCGCCTGATCGTGCTCACCGACGGTTTCACCCGTGCGCCCGAGGACTGCCTCGCCCTCGCCCGCGCCGCCGCCACCAGCGGTGTGAGCATCAGTACCTTCGGGCTCGGCGGCGAGTTTCAGGACGACCTGCTGACTCGCATGGCCGACCTCACCGGCGGGCGCGCCGTGCTGCTGCGCCACGCCGAGCAGATCCCCGCCGCCGTGGCCACCGAGCTGGAGGCCGCGCGCGGCGTGGTCGCCCGCGCCCTCACGCTTGAGCTCGCCCTGCCGCGCGGCGTCGCCCTGCGCCACGCCACCCGCCTTAGCCCGGCGCTTGCCCCGCTGGAGTGGGACGCCGGCGCCGACCCGCGCCGCGTGCGGCTGCACCTTGGCGATCTGGAGCGCCGCGCGCCGGTGCGCCTGCTGCTGGAGCTGCTGGCGCCACCGCAGCCGCCCAGGCCACCGCCTGGCGGGGCTAGGCTACGGCTCGCCGCGCTCACCGCCAGCAGCGGCGCAGCCACCGCCAGCGCCGACCTTGT
>JAYUYB010000778.1:0-6986 GCA_043752655.1 Chloroflexota bacterium | reverse complement strand
CTGTGCCCTGTCGCCTGTCTGGTCTCACCAGGCGAACAGGAACGCCAGGTCGTTGACATTCGTGGCGGTGGGGCCGGGGAGCAGCAGATCGCCGAGGGCGGCGAAGAGCGGGTAGGCGTCATTGCGCGCCAGGTAGGCGGCGGGGTCGAGCCCGAGCGCGGTGGCGCGAGCCAGGCTCATGCCAGTGACGACAGCGCCCGCCGCGTCGGTGGGGCCATCGCCGCCATCGGTGGCAAGGGCCACCAGAGCAACGTTGGGCAGGCCAGCGAGTCCGGGCATCGCGGCGAGGGCGAGCTCCTGGTTGCGCCCGCCGCGTCCGGCCCCGCGTAGCGTGACGGTCGTCTCGCCGCCCGCGATGATGCAGGCAGGGCGCGGGACAGGCCTACCGCTGCCCGCAACCTCGCGCAGCACGGCGGCGAGTAGGCGCCCGGCCTCGCGCGCCTCGCCATCGAGCGAGCTGGTAAGCAGCAGGGGGTGGAAGCCCTCGGCCACAGCTGCCGCCATGGCTGCATCGGCGGCGAGCTCGTTGCTGCCAATAAGCGTATTGCTGACGCGGGCGAAGAGCGGGTCGTCGCGCCTGGGCGTCTCGGGGATCGCGCCGGCGACGCCGCGCCGCAGGTAGCTTAGGACAGCAGGGGGCGCCTGTGCCTCAAGCCCGTAGGCGGCGATGATTGCGAGGGCGTCGGCGAAGCTGGAGCTGTCGGGCACAGTGGGGCCAGAGGCGATAATGTCGAGCGGGCTACCCACCACATCCGACAGGATAAAGGTGGCGAGGGCGGCGGGGTAGGCCATGCGCGCCAGCCCGCCGCCCTTCACGCTGTCGAGGTGCTTGCGCAGGGTGTTGATCTCGCCGATGCTGGCGCCGCAGGCCAGGAGCTGGGCCGTGAGCGCCTGGAGATCGGCGAGGCTGAGCCCTGGCGCCGGGAGCGTGAGCAGGGCCGAGCCGCCGCCTGAGATCAAGGCGAGCACCAGATCGTGTGCGGTGAGGCCCGCCAGCAGCGCCGCGATCTGGTGGGCCGCCTGCACGCCACGCTCGTCTGGCACGGGGTGGCCAGCCTCGACTAAACGGAGAGCGTTTGAGCGCAGAGCGTTCGGGGGGAGGGCACCTGGCGCTTCGCTGCCGCCCTGCGCGTGGGTAAACGGCTCGGCGCTCTGCGCTTTGCGCTTTGCACTTTGCGCTTCCAGGTGCCCGTCCTTCACCACCACGAGGCCGGCGCTGAGCCTGTCGCCGAGGATGCTGGCGGCGGCGCGGGCCATGGGCGCACCAGCCTTGCCTGCGCCAACCACGATTATGCGGTCGAGCGCCCGCAGGTCGAAGCTGCGCTCTCCCGCGTAGAGCGTGTCGCCCTCGCGATGGAGGAAGCGCCCCACAGCGGCGGCGGGCTCCACGGCATCCAGGGCCGCCGCCATCACGCGGGTGATCGCAGCGCCAGCCGAGGCGGCGCGCAGCGAGTTGCTCCAGAGCCTGTCTGGATCCATACGGTCGCTCCGAAATGTTCAGCGCTCGGCTCCGTCCCCTGTTCCCTGTCCCCTGTCCCCTCGTCTAAGCGTGATGGCCAAGTGCCAGGGCGCACGCGTTCGCGGCCTCACGCACGCGCGGCCCGAGGCTCATGGCGCGCTCGCGGCTCAGGCGGGTGGTGGGGCCGGAGATGCTCAGCGCGGCCACACAGCGGCCAAAGCGGTCGAAGATCGGCGCGGCCACACAGCAGACGCCGAGCTCGCGCTCCTCGTCGTCCAGCGCAAAGCCCTGGCTGCGCGCCTGCTCCAGCTCGGCCCGCAGCTGCTGGGGTGAGGCGCAGGTTTTGGGCGTAAAGGCGGCGAGCGTGCTGCGGGCCAGGTAGGCGTCGATCAGCTCGGGGGCGAGGCCGGAGAGGATAGCCTTGCCGCCGCCGGTGCAGTAGAGCGGCACGCGCTGGCCCACCTCGGTGAACATCCGCACCAGGCGCGAGCTGGCCACCTGCTCGGCGTAGACGCCCTCGTCGCCCTGGAGCACAAGCAGGTTGCTGGTCTCGTCGGTGGCTGCGGTAAGCTCCTGGAGCACCGGGCGGGCGATGCGGCTCAGGCTGAAGCGCCGGTTGGCGGCAGCGCGGGCGGCAACCTCCAGCAGACGCGGGCCGGGGCCATACAGGCGCGTCTCACGATCCTGGGCGGCATAGCCGCGCTCGACAAGCACGCTGAGCAGCCGGTGAACCGTGCCAAGCGGGAGGCCCACCTGCTCGGTGAGCTGCGAGAGCGCGATCACATCCCCGGCATCGGCCAGAGCCTCCAGCACGTTGAGGGCGCGGTCAAGCGACTGAACCATGGCGCTCCCGGCTAGCGTAAAGTGAGGACGCAGCACGCTGCGCCCTTACGCATTGTCTAGCGCGCGGTCTGCGAGGAGATAGCGCTCAGCTCCGCGAGCTGCTGGGCCTGGCCTGCGAAGACCGTCTTGGCGCGCTCGATGTAGGCGCGGGCCTCCTGGAAGCGCAGCGCGGCCCGGTTGGCGTTCGCCACCTCGTAGCTGCTGTAGAACTCCAATAGGGCGTCGAGGCCATCGCGCTGAAGCTCCATGCCCTTCAGATAGTCGGCGTGAGCTAGCTGGAGCGTGCCTGGCGGGCGCAGCTCGCCCATGGCTGCGATGGCGCCCTCGACCTCGGCGCGTAGGCGCTGGGTGGCGGCCACATGCCCGACCGAGGCGCCGCCCGGCTGGCTGGTGAGCGTACGGTAGGCATCGGTGGAGGCGCGCAGGCTCGCGCGGATCGGCTCCATCGCGCTCAGGTAGCCCACGGAGAGGCTCTCGACCACGGCGAGCGGCTCGGCCTCGAGGATGGGCTCGAAGGCGGGGCGAGTCGGCGCGGGGGCAGGAGCAGCCGCCGCGCTGTAGACAACCTCGGCGGGCAGCGTGGGCGCCTGAATGCGCCCCAGGGCCAGGGCAAAGCTCTCGTAGAGCAGAAGCGCCAGGCAGACGAGCGTGATCGGGAAGGCCCAGAGCAGCAGGCGCGCCCGGCTCATCTCACGGCGCGAGCTGCGCCAGCCCACCCACCACGACTCCTGGCGCTCTGGCGAGGCATCAACAGCCGACTCGACGGTGGGCATGGCAAGGCCGGGTGCGGGCAGCGGCTCGCCACGCAGCAGCTGGCGCTCCTGGAGCACGCGCAGGCCGCGCTGGGCGTGCTGGTTGGCGGGGTTCAGCTTGAGCGCGGCATGCAGGCAGAAGGCCTGCTGGCGCGGGTCGTCGATTACGCCCGAGAGCCAGAGCCAGGCCATCTCGCAGCGCGGATCAAGCTGCAGCGAGCGCGTGAGCAGCCTGGCCGCCAGGCGCTTCTGGCCACCACGAGCCGCAGCCATACCGCGCTGGTAGAGCGCTTGCGCCTCGCTGATATTCGCTTTTATCGCCGACTCGCTCGTCGTGGTCATAGTGGCTTAATGGTCGGGCAGCAGTGGGCTGATCGCGCGCTGGATCAGAGTTGGATCTTCAACCATGTTCTCACGCACGGTGCGCCAGTAGTCGGGCTCCTCGTAGCCAAGCTGCCAGATCGCGATGCCCGCAAGGTCCATTTCTTGCACTGTCTGGATCTTGGAGGCCAGGCCGATCTTAGTCATAAACCAGACCTCGCGCCAGCCTCCAGCCGTACGGTAGCGGAAGGTGCTTTCGCCAACGGAGCCGTTGGCGTTGCGCTCCACAAAGTTCACCGTGGGGCCTTGCTGGTTAATAATCTCCTCGATCACGCTCCAGGGCCGTGCGGTTGCATTGCCGCTCGCGGGCCAGTCGTAGCCGTAGAAGTGCACCCCGATGAAAATCTTGGAGGGTGCGACAACGCTACGGGCGTACTCGGCCACCGACTCGATCCAGTAGGCCGGGGCAACGGGGCCGGGTCCGGAGCCGCGCCAGTGGTAGTCGTAGGTCATGATGCGCAGCTGGTCGACATGCTTGTTGAGCTCAACCCAATCCTGAAAGCCACCGAGGCCGCCGTAGTCGCTGTCTTTGCCGTGGACGGCAACCGTGAGCAGCTTGCCGTGCTGGTGCAGTGCGGCGGCGAGATCGCGCATAAAGGCGGAGAACTCCTCGCGCAGCGACGCATCGAGGGACTCGTAATCGATGTCGATCCCGTCGTAGTTGCGGGCCAGCACCTCGTCGACGATGTTCTGGATGTGGCGGGCGCGGCGCTGCGGATTCGTGAGTATTGGCACCACCACGCCAGGGTCGCCCACATTGTGGATCGACGGGATAATACGGACGTTGTTCTCATGGGCGATCCGTACCAGATCGTCGTTGCGGGTGCCGTAGAGTCTGCCGCTGGAGTCGGTGGAGTACCAGAAGGGGCTGATGTCGTCGATCACATCGGCGTTGGCAAAGAAGGACGCTTTGGCGCCGCCGTCGAAGTTGGGCGGGAGCCAGGCCACGATATAGCGACCGCTCTTGGGGTGGTAGCTCACAGGCTCGGCCTGCAAAGCGGCGACGGTAGGCAGCGGCGTAGGCGGCACCGGGGTAGGCAGGATAATCAGTGGGGCGGCGGTGGGGGCGCTGGTAGGTGTGGCGTTGGCGCGCTCCACTGCGGCGGCGCGCACCTCGGGCAGCGAGCGGGCCATGCGCAGCGTCTGCACGATCAAGGCGCCGGCCACAGCCAGAGCGACGATGTAGACCAGAGCGAGGGTGAGCGTGCCGAGGGGCGGGGTGCGTCTCATCGTCAGTAGGCCCCGAGCGCGTGGAGGCGCTCGTCGCTGATGCCAAAGGCGTGAGCGATCTCGTGGAGCACCGTGCGGCGCACCTGCTCGCGCAGCTCGGAGGCGCTGCGAAAGTCGCGCACCAGGGCATCCTGGAAGATCACAATCGTGTCGGGGGGGGCAAGCATGGCACTGGTACGCTCCGTGAGGGGCACGCCATCGTACAGGCCGTATAGCGTCTGCCAGGGTTTGAGCCCGAGCGAGCGGCGCTGCTCACGCGAGGGTCGTCGCGACACAAGCACCTCGACATTGTCGAGGAGGTGGACGAAATCATCGGGGAGGCTGTCGAGCGCCTCAACTACAAGCTGTTCAAACGCTGCACTGTCCATCGCCCTCCATTATACCGGCCTGCGGTTTTAGGTGTCAAGGGTTTTGAACGTTCGCCGGTCATCGGATCGGCTTCGAGTGCAGCGCGCTGGCTACAATCTCTAACCGAGCGATTCATCACCCTACAGAACATGTATGCGCCTTTTCGCCCGGTTCCGTGGGCAGGAGCGCGGGTGGTAGACATCCTTTTGGGATGGCACAGGTATGGCGCAAGCAATACGAGAGCAACCGTAAGCCAAGTTGAAATAAGCTGAGGTCACAGCGGTCGCCGCGATGGATACGGGTGCGCCACGCCGCGCTCCGGCCCCACGTCCCTAAATAAATAATCCAGAGATAGGCCAGGCAGCTCGCGCACATCAGCCGGGCGAGGCGCACCGGGTCGCTGAGGTGACTGCGGTCGAGGTGAAACCCGCGACTCTTCTGGTCGGAAAAGAACGTCTCGATATGGGCGCGCAGGCGGTACGCCTCAAGCGCGGCGCTGGATGTGGCGAGGTTCGTGACCAAATAGATTGGCGCCTTATACTTGGGCTCCCAGACCATCAAGACGTTGACCGGGCCATACTGCATCCCGGTAATGTGTGCCTGCTCAATGAAGACAGTCAGATCGGGGGCCACGGCCAAGGCCGCCATCTGGCCGTGGCCACAGGGGGCGGTAAACCGGAGGTTACTCGCCGTGCGACAGGCATAGAACCAGCCGGCCTGCTGGATCTGGGCTTGGAACCGCGTCCCATCAAATTCCCCATCACCCAGCACCGTGACCTGGGCATGGGGCGGCATCATCGTCTGGATGACGGCCAACAGGTCACAGTGGGTCGCTTGCGGGAAATGGCCCTTTGGGGCCTTGATCACGACCCACGCCAAGGGGAGCGCGCGTCCATGATAGACCACACTCACCAACAAGGCCTGGCAGCCGCGCCCGACCACACTCCCGTCAAAGATAAGCTGGAGCGGACGGTGGGCGAGCGCCTGCAGCAGCGCGGTCGCGACCGGCACGACCCACTGCTCCTGCGTCACCTGGCGGTTGGTGAGCCAGCGACTGAACTGCTGGATCAGGCTTTTGTCCTTGGCCTTGGTCCCCGGAATGTGCTCGACAAGCTTGGGCAGTTGGCTTTGACGGCTTCCAATAATGCCGCAGATGAGGCGCACCAGCGTGTCGAGATGTTGCGCCTGATGGCCCGTAGGCCGCGGATGATAGAGTTGCAGGAACGCGTGGCGTATGGCACGATAGCGACGATACGTGTCGGACATGGGGCACCTCCGTGACGGGTCGTTTGGCGACGAACTCCGTCTGCGAGGATACCACGGCTGGCGCGTATCACTGCGCTCTCCCGACCATGCCGATCATATGTTCTGTAGGGTGGTGAATTGGGCAGGCCGTGATCGGGGCAATTCGGCGCAAGCATTCGCGCGACGGCCGATTACTCTTTCATGCACGCTTTGACGCACCCGCTGGCGAAGCGCCTTCATTCGCTGATACCGTTGCCGACCCACACAGTGACGACGCGTTTGCCGCAGTTGAGAACATCGCAGCCCTTGCCCCCCTGCTTGCACAGCTCGCACCCATGGAGCGCTGGGCGCTGGAGCTCAAATATCTGGAAGGCAAGAAGGGTGTGGAGATTGCCCAGGCGTTGGGTGTTTCCGAGGCGACCGTCTCTCGGCTCCTGAAGGCGGCGACTGAGCGTTTGTCGCGGCGCCGAGCCGCGTTAGGGGAATAATGTGTATGGACGAACGCGATACACGCCTGATGGATGCCGCGACCCGCTATCTTGAGCTCATCGAGTCTGGTCAGCGCCTGAGCCTCACCGCCTACCTGGCAACCATGGATGACGACCTCCGCGAGGAGCTTGGTCCTACCATCGAGGCGCTCCTGATCGTCGAAGCGTACGACGCGATCCCACCCCTTGCCCCTGCCGAGCAGGCCGCCGTCGACCCCGTGATCGCCCGCGTGCTGGCAG
>JAYUYB010000777.1:0-2787 GCA_043752655.1 Chloroflexota bacterium | reverse complement strand
TAGAAGCTCCAGCCGCGCCCCGCCAGCAGGTCTTGGGCGACGGCGAGGTACTCGACCTCGTCGTTCGCGGGCAGATGCAGCGGCTGCGCCCAGAGCAGCAGCCGCCACGCCAGGGCCAGCAGCAGAATGAGCAGCAGGGGGAGCTGCGGGCGCAGGCGCGTCAGGCGGCTTGCTGTTGCGGTCGTCGCGTTCACCGAACTATCATAGCGCAAAACGAAGCTGGGGCTGCCGCAACCAACCAGGACGCCCAAGCCCTTTGGACTACGAAGCCGCGAATGGGTGCGGACCACCACGAACCCGGCCACCCGCGCGCTGCTACTACGGCGAAGCGGGCGGGTCGTAGCGCACCGCTAGCAGCGCCCCGTCTGCGCTCGCCTCGAAGCTAAAGCGGTTGCGGCCGCTGGTGCAGATCACGGCGCGCCACCAGCCCTCGGCCGGCCCCGCGATGCGATCCTCGCGCCAGCTCGCGTCGGGGGCGCCTGTGCCGGCCAGGCCACCGAGCAGTCCTTGTGGGTCAAGCAGCTCGCCCGGCGGGTAGTAGCGGATCAGCGCCAGCGGGTCGTCGCCCAAAGGCGCTGGCACGTCGAGGTCGAAGTTCCGCAGCCGTAGCTCCGTCACGCCCGCCAGCACCGCGACCCAGGCCGTAGTGCAGATCTGCTGGCCGGCTGGGCTGTTCTGCTCCACAGTGCTCAGGAGCGACCCGAAGGCGATCTGATCGGCTACGGCGGCTGTTGCGCGCACGGCCCAGATATTCTCGTCGTCTTCAGAGGTGGCGGAGCGCAGCAGATAGCGGCCACACGGCTGTGGGTTCGCCAGGGTGAAGAAGGCTTCCCAGTTCTCCAGCGCCGACGTAGGGTTGAAGGTGCTAGCAAAAAGCAAGCTTGGCGCGCCAGGCGCAGGCGCAAGCCCATCCAGTGCCACGGCGGTGCCCGCGTCGTAGAGCTCGAAGCTCGTGGTGTCTGGCGCCACAAGGATGGTCGGGTCCATGATCGCGTCGATGGAGCCAGGGTCGTTGTGAATCGCCGCGCTCCAGAGCTCGATTGTTACGGGCTGCCCAAGCGGCCAGCTGCACGGCACGGCCACCTGGAGGTAGTTCGAGCCGCTGCCCGTGTAGCCAAAGCCTCGGTCTGGCGCTACCAGCGGCCCGGCAGTGGAGAGGAATGTGAACGCCGCGAAGGCCGAGCTGTCGTCGTTGCGGATCGTGCCCACACCCTGGGCATCGTCGAGGCCCACGAGATCGCCCGTTGCCGCGATGCCGGTGAGCCGCAGCTCGAACAGCTCGTCGGGCTCGTAGGTTGTGTCGCCCACCACGCTCACATCGATGCTAGCGGTGACCACACCAGGCGCCAAGAGCACGCTTCCCGTTGTCGCCAGGAAATCGCTGCCCGCGCTCGCGCTCAGATCGAAGGTGGAGTAAGTCAGCGTGACCGGCACGGTGGCAGGGCGGCCCAGCGTTACGGGGAAGCTCAGGGTCTGCAGGCCCGCATTGCCCTCGTCGATGGCCGCCGGGTCGCCAACTGAGGCCAGGGCCGGCTCGTTATCGGTGATCGCCACCGTCACGGGGGGTATGGCGAGCGCGGCGTAGAGCGCATCGCCCGTGATAAGCGTGTGGCTAATCGTCAGGGTCTGCGGCCCCTCGAACAGCGCGTCGTCAATCGCTGTCACCGTTACTGTCTGCGTGATGTTCCAAGTGGCAGGCGTGAAGACCAGCGCTGCCGTGCTCACGTCAAGCTGGGTGGCGTCGAGGCCGAGGGTAATCGTCACAGCTGCGACGGGCTCGCTCTCCAGTCGCACCGTGTATGTGCCCGTGTGGTTCGCATCGGTGATCGTCTCGCTGAGCGCGAGGGCGGCGGGCGTTACGAGCACGCCTGCCGTGTCGTCGTCGGTAATCTGCACGGCGACAGTGCCCACAGTGAAGGGAGCAGTCGGGTCGTCGTAGTTGGGATCGGCGCTATTCAGGTCGTGACTGACGATGCTGATGTGGGATGTTGCATTGTTATTACCATCCTCATCGATATCGTCAGGTTTGACGGTGAGCGTCACATCCTGCGCGGTAGCCCAATTTGCCGTCGTGAAGAGAAGAGTTGGCTTGTCAGAGCTGAGCTGCGCAAGGTCGGTGCTGATCGTGAGGGTGACGTCCGCCGTCGGCTCGCTGGTAAGGCGCACGCTGTACGTGGCGGTTAGCGCCGGTGCGCCTTCACTCAGGTTCAGCAGCGTCGGCGTGATCAGCACGCCTGCCGTGTCGTTGTCGCGGATGTTTACGATGACATCGGCCAGCGGGAACCCGACCACAAGGGGCGGATTGTAGTTCGGATCGACGCTTGTCACGCTATGGCTCACCGTGCTGGTGATGTAAGGGGTTGTATTTACGTCCTCATCGATAAAGTTATCCTGTGCGGTGATTGTCACCGTCTGCGTGAGGTTCCAACTGCCGAGATTGCCGGTGTCGTCTGTGAAGGTCAAGCTGGCTGGGATCACCGCTATCTTAGCGTCGAGCGTCGTAATTGTGAGCGTCACGGTTGCGGTCGGCTGGCTGGTGAGACGCACCGTGTAGCTGGTTGTGCTTCCCTCCACAACGGTCAGCGTTGTCGGCGTGATCAGCACACCGGCGTTATCGTCGTCGGCTATGCTGACAGCGACATCATCCAGGGGAAAGGGGCGAGGGGGACGAGCGGGGCCGTAGTTCGGGTCGGCACTTACCAGGCGGTGACGAACCACGCTGGTATGCGGAGTCCCGTTTCTGTCGCCGTCCTCGTCCACATCGTCATCGATGGCTGTCACGGTCAC
>JAYUYB010000776.1:0-6992 GCA_043752655.1 Chloroflexota bacterium | reverse complement strand
AACAGGGAACAAGGGACAGGGAACAGGAGACAGGGAACAGGGGACCAGCTATCGGCTATCGGCTATTGCCCTGCTCGCAGCCAGCGCCGGGCTAGTGGCGGCGATGGCGTTTGGGCTGGGCGGGGAGAGCGCCGCGACGGGCGCGTATATTCCGGCGGGGCCGCCGCAGGCGCTCTGGCTCACCCTGGTGCGCTTCAGCGTAGATCGCTGGCCCGGCGACGCGCCCTGGTGGTGGCTGGCGCCCTGGCTCGCCCTGCTCGCCTGGGGCCTCGCCCGCGCCCTGCTCGCCCTGCGCGATCCAGCACGGCGCGCCCAGGCCGCTGTGCTACTCACATTGCTCGGGGTGCCCCTGGCGCTCTTCCTGGCGCAGCTGCTCTTCACACGCGTCTACGAGGCCCGCTACCTGATCATCGTCTTCCCGCTCTGGGCGCTAACGCTGGCCTATCCGCTGGCGAACCACCGGCCGCCTATCGGCTATCGGCTATCGGCTATCGGCTATGGTACGCTCCTAGCCGCCGCCCTCGCCACGGGTGGGCTGGCGCTCTTTCAGCCGCGTTTTGGGCTCTTCTCCGGCGACCCGGTGAAGGAGCAGTACCGCGAGGCGATCGGCGAGCTGGCAGCGCGCGTCCATCCCGACGACGCCGTAGTGCTTCACCCCGGTTACATCAGGCCGCTCTACGATTACTACATGGGCCGCCTAAGCGCGGACCCGGCGCCGCAGCCGATCAGCTTCTTCAACTTCTGGCGCGGCCCCACCAGCTTCGGCCAGCGCGAGTGGGACATCGAGCGCCGTGCGCAGCTGGCCGGCTTCACCCGCAGCTTCCTGCTGATCGCGCCCGACCACGCCCGCACCGTCGATGTGCCGGCGCCTGGCGATGAGTACGGGCTGCTGGGGAACTTCTGGGCCTACAGCCGCGAGCAGCGCGCCTGGCCATGCGGGATCTGGCGCTTCAACGGCGCCCACCTGCTCTGCCAGGAGGCGCCCGAGGCCTATGAGACCGGCGTTACCCCTCAGCCCCAGACGCCCGCGCAGGCCGTGTTCGACGGCAGGCTCAAACTTATTGGCACCACGCTCAAGGCCACCACAGCCGCCGGCCCTGGGATCTACCGCGCGGGCGGCACGCTCCCGCTCAGCCTGTTCTGGGACGTGGTGGCGCAGCCGAGCGAGGACTACAGCCTCTTTCTGCATCTTTGCCAGCGCTGCGATGCGCCCCCTGCCGCCAGCGAGGATGGCCCACCGCTTGAGGGCTACCTGCCCACCGGCGCCTGGCTCCCCGGCCGCCCCGCCCGCGACGACCGTGCGATCGTGCTGCCCGCCACCATGCCGCCCGGCCGCTACACGCTGCTGCTCGGCCTGTATCGCCCGAGCGACGCCACAGAATCTGGGCGCCTGAAGGTGACGGGCGGCGAGACGATCGGTGACGACCGGCTGGTGCTCGGCACGGTCGAGATCGTGGCGGGCGCGCCATGAGCTGTATTTATCCACAGATGCCACAGATTTCCACGCAAGGGTAGGCCACAAGCATAGGCCAAAGATCGGTCGGAAATGGGCTGGAAATGGGCCGGAAATCTGTGGACAATGCCTAAGTTCGCGCGCCGTCACTGGCCGCTTTTGCTCGCCCTCGGGGTGGGGCTCGCGCTGCGCGTGGCGCTGTGGGGCAGGCTGCCGCGCCTGGGGTTTGTGGGCGACGAGGCCGAGTATCTCGCCTCGGCCGACTGGCTGGCCCTGGGGCGGGGCTTCGCCTGGCACACCCAGTATCTCTGGACGCGGGCGCCGCTCTACCCGCTCTTCCTCGCAGCCCACATCGCGCTGTTTGGGCGCGCGCTGGAGCCGATCTTCGTCACCCAGACCGCCCTGAGCCTGCTGAATGTGGCCCTGGTGTATCTGCTCACGCTTCAGATAGGCGGCGGGCGGCGGGCGGCGGCGGGGATCGCGGCGCTGCTCGCGGCGCTCTACCTGCCCCTCGCCATCTACGCGCAGCTGCTGCTCAGCGAGACGCTGTTCATCGCGCTGCTGCTCGGGGCGTTTCTGTGCCTGGGGGCGTGGGGAGGGCAAAAGGCAAAAGGCAAAAGGCAAGAGCCGGATGGGGCGGCTCGCCGGTGGCTCGCGCCCTCCACGTTGTTGCTTGCTGCGTCTGGTGTGCTGCTTGGCTTGGCGACGCTTACGCGCGGGCTGACGCTGGGTTTTATGCCGATCCTGGCGGGATGGCTGCTCTGGATGCTGCTAAAACACAGGCAGAAAGGGCAGAGCTGGCGGCCTATAGCGGCCCAATTTTGCCTTTTGCCTTTTGCCTTTTGCATTACTCTTGTGCCATGGAGCGTCTACGCCTCGCGGGCCTACGGCGGGCTGGTGGTGGTGGACACCACGGGCGCGTTCAACCTGCTGCTCGGCGCCCGCACCGCCTTCGACGGCAAGCGCGACGACGCGCCCACCCGCAACTTTGTGCTGGCGCTGCTGCCCCAGCCTGGGCGAACAAGCGCGGAGCGGGTGGCGCTGCTCGCCCCGCGCCGCGCCGAGGATGGCAGCTTGGAGAAGAACGGCGCCTGCCTCTACGCCGCCGCCGACCCGCGCATCCTCGCCGCCCTGGAGCGCCCGCCGGAGCAGATCAGCCAGGCTGAGCGCCAGCAGCTGATCAGCGCCGAGGCTGTGTGCCTGCTGCGCGCCGCGCCTGGCGCCTTTGTGCAGAAGAGCCTGCTAGAGCTTATCGACCTCTTCCAGATCAACTACACCGGCGACGAGCGCCTGGCCCGCGAGTTCGCTCTCGGCCGCCTGCCGCCCTGGTACGTGCTCGCCCTCTTCCTGCTCGACGACACACTCTACGTGCTCACCCTGCCTCTGGCCGTGCTTGGCTGGGCAATCTTGCGCACCCACAGCGCCACTCGCCCTCAGGACTCAGCACTCAGGACTCAGGACTCAGGACTCAGGACTCAGGACTCAGGACTCAGCACTCAGGACTCAGGACTCAGGACTCAGGACTCAGGACTTAGGACTCAGGACTCAGGACTCAGCACTCTGATAGGCCTCTGGCTGCTCTTCAACCTGGCGGCGGCGCCGCTGCTGTTCGCGATCAACCGCTTCCGCGTGCCGCTGATGCCCTTCATGTTCGTGCTCGCAGGCTACGCTCTGGCGCAGCTGCCACAGTTCGGCCCGTCCCTGCGCACACGCTACGGCCAGGCCTGTGGCGCTCTGGCCGCGCTGCTGCTGCTCGTGGCCGCCACGCCCTACGCCTACCTGGAGCCGCGCGCCCCCGGCGCGCCCGCGCGCCTCGCCTCCTACCTCGGCCCGCCCCCGTCCAGCCTAGCCCTCACCCGGATCGCCCTTATGACCAGGCCCGGCTACCTGGCCGAGCGCGCACTTGCAAATGCCCTCGGCGCAGGCGACAGTGCAGCGGCGCAGGCAGCCCTGGCCCGCCCCGAGCTGCCCGCCTACAGCGCCGCCGTGGGCCTGCCGCTGCTCGACGGCCTTGAGGGCCAGCCTGGAGCGGGGCTCGACCGCCTGGCGCAGAGCCCCACGCGCCCGCTGGAGCAGTGGCAGACGGCCATCGTGGCGGGCGAGCTGTTCCGCCAGCTGGGCGACCTTGGCGCCGCCCGCCGCGAGCTTGGCCCCGAGTTGGTGGACAGCCAGAACCCCGTGGCCTGGGCCTGGGAGTGGCTTTTTCCGCCTGTGCTTTCGGGCGGCCTGCTCGTCGTGGCCGACGACAACGACCTCGGCTACCTGCGCGGCTTCTACCTTGGCGGCTACGATGCGCAGATGCAGCGCCCCGACGGCAGCCTGGGCGCCACCACGCGCTGGGCCTCCGGCGAGGCCTGGCTGCGCTTCCCCGGCGCCGCCAGCGGTGGGCCGCAGCAGCTCTGCCTGCTGGCGAGCAGCCTTGGCTGGCCCGCCGATCTCCCACAGCCCACCGTGACAGCCTGGATCGGCGCGGAGGCGCTCGGCAGCTTCACGCCCGGCCCCGCCCTCGCCGAGCACTGCCTGCCCCTGCCGCCCCGGCCCGCCAGCGAGAGCCTGGTGATCCGGCTGGTGGCGCCAACCTTTGTGCCCGACGCGCTCGACCTGCTCGGCCAGCAGGGGCCGCAGGTGGGGCAGCTGCGCCTGCTCGCATTTCAGCTGGACGCGGCGGAGGTGCGGTAATGCAAGGGAATAGGGGACAGGGGACAGGGGACAGGGGACAGGGGTCCGGCTATCGGCTATCGGCTATTATCCTCCTGCTAGGCCTTGGGCTGCGGCTGCTGGTCTGGCGCTGGCGCGAGTTTCAGCCGCTTGGCGGCGACGAGCAGGAGTATCTTGGCGCGGCGCTGACGCTGCTGCGCGACAAGCGCTACGCGGAGCTGCAATTTATGCGCCCGCCGCTCTACCCGCTCTTCCTGGCGGCGAGCATCTACGCCGTGGACTCGCTGGTGCAGAACCTGCGGCTTGTGCAGGCCGTGGTGAGCGCCGCCACCATCCCGCTGGTTGGCCTGCTCGCATTAGAGGTGGCGCGTGGCGAGGGGCGCAGCGGCGCGCGCCCCGCCCTGCTCGCAGCCCTGCTCTGCGCCCTGAGCTACACCCTGGCCGCCAACGCAACCGAGCTGCTCAGCGAGACGCTTTTCCTCTTTGGGCTCACGGCCACCCTCTGGCTGATCCTGCGCGCCGGGCGCACGGCCTCGCTCCCGCTCGCCGCCCTTGCCGGCCTCGCCCTTGGCGCCCTCTGCCTTGTGCGCTCGGTGGCGCTGCCGCTGCTGCCGCTGGGGGCGCTGTGGCTGCTGATCAATGCAAAATGCAAAATGCAAAATGCAGCCGGAAGCGTCGTCAGCAGAGCGTGGCTCGGGCCGGGCTTGCGGCAATTTTGCATTTTTACTTTTGCATTTTGCATTATTTTGCTGCCGTGGACGGCGCGGAACTACGCCACCTACGGCGGCCTCATCCTGATCGACACCACGGGCGCCGAGAATCTGTGGCTCGACAACGACCCCGCCGGCCGCGAGGCGGTGAAGGCGCAGCTCTACGCGCTGGGCGACGATCGGCTGCTGCGCCAGCAGCTCGGCTCGCGCAACGGGGTTGCGGCGATCCTGGCCGACCCAGGGCGCTTCGCGGGCAAGGCCTGGGGCGAGCTCCAGAAGTTCTTCGCGCTGGAGTACAGCGACGACATGCGCGCTCGCCCCGCGATCTGGGTGCGCCCCGCCGACGTCTGGCTGCGCCTGCTGCTCGGCGACGCCCTCTGGCTCACGCTGCTCCTCACCGGCAGCTACGGCCTGGCGCGGGGGCTGCTGGGGGGGGCTGGCCGACGGTGGACGGTGGACGGTGGACGGTGGACGGTGGACGGTGGGTGGACGGTGGACGGTGGACGGCGGACGGCGGACGGTGAACGGCGGACGGTGGACGGTGGGCCGACGACGGAGCACGCTCAACGCTTGGCGCGCTCCGACGCTCTACGCTCTACGCTCTACGCTCTACGCTCCCCCGCCTGGCTGCTGGCGCCCTGGGCGCTCTATGTGCTGCTCACCACCCTGATCTTCCATGTGGAGCTGCGCTACAGGCTGCCACTCTTCCCCGCCCTGCTGCCCTACGCCGCCCTTGTGCTGGCAGGGAGCAGACGTTCGGCAGTCGCCAGTGGTCGCCCGGCTATCGGCTATCGGCTATCGGCTATCGGCTATCGCCACCCGTCGCTGCTCGCCTCCCTCGCCCCTCTCGCCTGCCTGGCGCTCACGCTGCTCCACGTAAACTACCTGGCGCTCGGCTGGCAGCTCGGCGGGAAGCACTGGCGGCTGGAGCGGGCGGAGGCGGCGCTGGCGCAGGGCGACGGGCCGAGTGCGACCAGGGCCGCTGAGGGCGCCCTGGCGCTCGACGCGCGCTCGGCCCTGGCGCGCATCGCCCTGGCGCGGGCCGCGCTGCTAGCGAGCGACCGCTTAGCCGCATTGGCGCTGCTCGACGCGGCCATCGCCGCCATCCCGGAGCACCCACAGGCCCACGTGCTGCGCGGCGATCTGCGGCGCGCGCTTGGCGACAGCGAGGGCGCGCGCGCCGACCTCGCCTACGAGACGGCGAGCCTCCAGAATCTGCAAGCCTGGGGCTGGGGGCGCTTTGTGACGCCGCCCCCAACCCGCCTCACGCTCGGCGACGGCCTCGACCTCGGCTTTGTGCGTGGCTTCCACGCCCTCGCGCACGGCGACGAGGGCTTTCGCTGGACGCAGGGCGCCGCCCAGCTGCGCCTCGCCGCCCCCGCCAATGCCAGCACACTGCGGCTGCGCGTCGCCTCGGGGCGCCCACCACAGGCTGGGCCTGTGCCCCTGGAGCTGCTGGTGAATGGCGCCGTGGCTGGCACCTTCAGCATTGGAGCCGAGTGGCAGGAGCTTGCGCTGCCGCTCGCGGGCACGGGCGGCGAGCTGCTTGTGGAGCTGCGCTCGCCCACCTTTACGCCGCGCAGCTTCGACCGGGCCAGCCCCGACGGGCGCCAATTGGGCGTGCAGCTCGCCTGGGCCGAGCTGCGGTGACGGGAGCAGGCGCGCACATCGTACGCCAAGGCCTTCACCGTTTGATAGGGCTACGTCAGTGTGGGCGTAGTTGCCAGCACCGGGCGGGTGAACCCGCGTCGGCGGGGCCTGCGGCCGGGCGTCGGCCTGCGCCGACGCCTCCGGACCTGCCCGTGCAGGCGGGCGCCCGGCGCAGCGCGCCCCCACGGCGCGCGTTCACGCGCCCGCCTCCCGACCATGACGTAGCCCTACCGTTTGACACCGCCCCCCCGCTTCTGTAGAATGCGCGTAGAACCTGCCTAACCGATCATTCAAGCAAGTAGCACAGCTGCAGCCCGGTGCAAAGCGATGTTGCGCCTGGCCCGTTGCGCTGCGCGGGCGCTTGCCGCAGATGGTAACTACAGAGCATGGGAGCAGCGATGTCGGCGAAGCAGCCCACAGCGGGTGCCCTGGTGGCGACCGGCCCCGCCCTGAATGGACACGCAGCGCTCGGCGATGGCCGCCGGCGCGTGGTGGTCGAGCGCCTCACGCCTGAGATCGAC
>JAYUYB010000775.1:0-2792 GCA_043752655.1 Chloroflexota bacterium | reverse complement strand
CGCTTCCTGGCGCAGCTCTACGGCTGGCCCGCCGTGCGCCGCTACCGCGACACGCCACTCTGGGATGTGGAGGCGGAGCAGCTCGCCGCTCCACCCTCGTCCACCGTCCACCGTCCACCGTCCACCGTCCACCGTCCACCGTCCACCGTCGTGACCGCCGCCGCACGCGCCGCCGTCGAGATTGGACTCACCGAGGACGACGCGAGCGTGATGCAGACCGTCGCGCAGCGGCTCGCCGAGCTGAGCTAGAACTGTTTACAGATTGCACCGATGTCCGGCCCATGTTCCGACCAGTTGTGGCCGTGCGGAATTGAGCGGAAATCGGTGCAATCTGTGGTTAGCAGGCCGGGCATGGTATAGTGAACGCCACCACGAACCACGCTCGCCGAAGGATCTCCTATGCGTCAGCGCGCCCTCGCACCGCTTCTGGTTGGCAGGCAGCCACAGCTCGCCGAGCTGCACGAGTGCCTCGCCCGCGCGCGCGCTGGCGCCGGGCATGTGGTGCTGCTTGCCGGCGAGGCAGGCGTGGGCAAGAGCCGTCTGCTGCGCGAGCTCGCCCGCACGCTCGCCGCCGACAGCGCCGTGACGATCTTCACCGGCCATTGCTACGATGAGCGCCCCGCCCCGCCCTACGGCCCCTTCGCCGAGCTGATCGAGCGCATGGACGCCGCCGAGACCCCGGCCCTCGCCGACCTGCGCCTCCTGCTCCAGGCGCTTGCCCCACTCGCCGATGGCGATGTTACCGGCGACCCCCACGCCGAGCGCCGCCGGCTCTTTCACGCCATCTACCAGGCGCTGCGCCCCGCCGCCGACCGCACCCACATACTGGTGCTAGAGGATCTGCACTGGTCCGACCAGGTGAGCCAGGATCTGCTGCTCTCGCTGGCTCGCGCCATCGAGGGCGACCGGCTGCTGATCATCGGCACCTTCCGCACCGACGAGATGCACCGCCTGCACCCCTTGGCCGCCCTGATCGCTCGCCTCACCCGCGACCGGCGCTACCACGAGCTGCGCCTTGGCCCCCTCAGCCGCCCCGAGCTGGCCGAGCTGCTGGCCATCACCATTGGGCACCACCCCCAGCCCGAGCTGCTGGCCGCGCTTTACGAGCGCACCGAGGGCAACCCGTTCTTCGCCGAGGAGGTGATCGAGGCGCTGCTTGCCGACGGCGAGCCCGCCCCTGGCGCCAGCGCCAGACAGCTCAGCACCACCTCCATCCCGCTCTCGATCAAGGATAGCATCCTGCGCCGCGTGGCCGACCTCGACGAGCCCACCACCGCGATCCTCCGCGCCGCCGCCGTGATCGGCCGCCGCTTCGACTTCGAGCTGCTACTGCGGCTCACCGGGCTGGAAGAGGCCGCCCTGCTGCGCGCCCTCGCCGTACTCGTGGAGCGCCAGCTGATCGTGGAGGAGCCGACCGGCCCCGAGGATCGCTACCGCTTTCGCCACGAGCTGATCCGCGCCGCGCTCTACGAGGAGATGCTGCGCCGCGAACGCCGCCTGCGCCACCTCGAGGTGCTGCGTGCCCTAGAGCAGCTCCACGCCCCCGACGCCGGCCCGGTGGTGGATCAGCTGGCCTACCACGCCCTCCAGGCCCGCGCGCTGCCCGAGGCCGCCCGCTACAGCCGCAAGGCCGCCGAGCGCGCCGCCCGCGTCCACGCCTACCGCGAGGCCCTTGGCCACTATGAGGCCGCGCTCGAATCCGGCGAGCAGGCCGGCCAGCTCGACACGCGGGAGCGCGCCGAGCTCCTAGCCCGCCTTGGCAATAGCGCCTACCTGATCGGCGACCCGCGCCGCGCCGCTGGCTTCTGGCGCGAGGCCCTGCCGCTCTATGAGGCGGGCGGCGAGCGGCGCCGCGCCGCCGATCTGCTGCGCTGGCTTGGCCGCAGCGCCTGGGACACGGGTAAACCCGACGAGGCCTTCGAGCTTACCCACGCCGCCCTCGCCCGCCTGGAAGGTGAGGAGCCCTGCCGCGAGCTCGCCATGGCGTACAGCGCCCTCTCACACCTCTATATGTTCCAGATCCATATCCACGGCGGCAAGCCCGACGCCGCCGCCAGCTGCATCGCCTGGGGCGAGCAGGCGCTTGCCATGGCCGAGGCCCTCGGCGACGACAGCGTGATCACCCACGCCCTCAACAATATCGGCGTCGCCCTGGTGGACTCCGGGCGCCCAGAGCAGGGACTGGCCCGCCTAGAGCAGAGCCTCGCCATCGCGCTGCGCGCCGACCTCCCCGCCGACGCTGTGCGCGCCTACATCAACCTCGGCGGCAAGCTCTCCAAGGTTGGGCGCCGCCAGGAGTGCCTGAAGCTTCAACGTGAGGGCTACGCCTTTGCCGCACGCCTCGGCTACATCCGTGGCTCTGGCAAGCTGCTTGTCTCGATCTGCTACAACGAGCTGGAGGCCGGCGAGTGGGATCAGCTGGAGCTTGATCTTGGCGCGGCCCTGCGCGCCGACCGCGTCGGCTCTCAGGAGGAGCGCACCCAGCTTCAGTATATCCACGCCAACCTGCTGCTGGAGCGCGGCCGCGCCGCCGAGGCCCGCAGCCTGCTGGAGGAGTTGCTTAGCGCCACGGGCGACGACCCCGAGGCCAGCTTTATGATCGAAGAGCTGCTCGTGATGGTCTACCTCGAGCTTGGCGAGCAGGGCCAGGCCATGGCCCTCGCAGACACGCTGCTCGCGCGCCTGCTGGCAGCGGCTGGCCCTACGGCCACCCTCGCCGACCTCGCCCAGCAATGCTTCAAGCTGATCGCCCCAATCGAGGCGTACCTTGTCGCTGGCCGCCACGCCGATGC
>JAYUYB010000774.1:0-6997 GCA_043752655.1 Chloroflexota bacterium | reverse complement strand
TTTTAATGAACTGGACCTCTTCAAGCGGACCTTCCTGGGAGCTACAGCGCGCCGAGAGCCTCATCCCGATGGTGGTTGAGAGCACCAGCCGCGGCGAGCGCGCCTTCGATATCTACTCGCGCCTGCTCAAGGAGCGCATCATCATCCTCGGCACGCCAATCGAGGACCAGATCGCCAACTTGGTCGTGGCCCAGCTGCTGTTCTTGGAGAGCGATGACCCGGACCGGGACATCTCGCTCTATGTGAACAGCCCTGGTGGGTCTGTCACCGCTGGCCTGGCGATCTACGACACGATGCGCCACATCCGCCCCCACGTCTCCACCGTCTGCCTCGGCCTGGCGGCGAGCATGGCGACGATCATTCTGGCTGGTGGCGAGAAGGGCAAGCGCTTCAGCCTGCCGAACTCCACCATCCACATGCACCCGGCCCTGGGCGGGTTCCGTGGCTCTGGCCCAGACGTGGAGATCCAGGCCCGCGAGCTGCTGCGTCTTCAGAACCTTGGGCGCGACCTGATGGCACGCGACACCGGGCAGACGGTGGACAAAATCTCACGCGACTTCGACCGCGACGCCTACATGACCCCGCAGCAGGCCAAGGAGTACGGGATCATCGACGAGATCCTGAGCCACGAGGGGCTGGCGGACAAGAAGTAGCAGAGGGTGTACAGGGTACGGGGAGAGGGAACAGCCGAAGGCTAACCCACCTTGTTCCCTGTACGCTAGAGCCTGTACCCACCCCTGGAGACATCCCCATGACCCGTTCCCGCAATACTGGTGGTCGCGGCGCCTATGTCTGCTCGTTCTGCGGCCGTGGCCAGGACGAGGTGCAGCGTCTGATCGCCGGCCCTGGCACGGTGTTTATCTGCGACGAGTGCGTGGCGCTTTGCAGTGCCATTATCGCCGAGGAGACCGAGCAGCAGATAGCGGCGCCACGGCGCAACGCCCCGCCCGGCCCCGCCCGACTGCCCACGCCGCGCAAGCTGCGCGAGAAGCTCGATCAGTATGTGGTCGGCCAGGAGCGGGCCAAGGTGGTGCTCTCGGTGGCCGTCTATAACCACTATAAGCGCATCCGGGCCGGCTCGAAGATCGACGATGTGGAGATCAGCAAGAGCAACATCTTGCTGCTCGGCCCCACCGGCAGCGGCAAGACGCTGCTCGCCCAGACGCTGGCGCGCGTGCTGGATGTGCCCTTCGCAATCGCCGACGCTACGGCGCTCACCGAGGCCGGCTACGTGGGCGAGGACGTGGAGAATATTCTCCTGCGCCTCATCCAGGCCGCCGACGGCGACGTGGAGCGCGCCCAGACGGGCATCATCTACATCGACGAGATCGACAAGATCGCCCGCAAGGCCGATAACCCCTCGATCACGCGCGATGTCTCCGGCGAGGGCGTGCAGCAGGCGCTGCTGAAGATCCTTGAGGGCGGCGTGGCCCACGTGCCGCCGCTGCCTGGCCGCAAGCACCCGCAGCAGGAGTACATCTCCTTCGACACCACCAACGTGCTTTTTGTGTGCGGCGGCGCCTTCGAGGGCATCGAGGAAGTGATCTCGAAGCGCATGCGCGGCAAGAGCCTGATCGGCTTCGGTAGCCAGAAGGCGGCAGCCAGCTCCGAGGATCACACCCGGCTTATCGCGCAGCTGAACCCGGATGACCTGATGCGCTACGGCTTTATCCCTGAGTTTATTGGCCGGCTGCCCGTGGTGGCGGGGCTGGAGCCGCTTACCCAGGAGGCGATGCTGCGCATCCTCACCGAGCCGCGCAACGCCGTGATCAAGCAGTACCAGAAGCTGCTCGCTCTGGACCATGTGGAGCTTGAGTTTACGCCCGACGGCCTGGACGCGATCGTGGAGCGGGCCATGCAGGCGCGGACCGGCGCGCGCGCGCTGCGCTCGATCGTCGAGGAGGTGCTGCTCGACGTAATGTACGAGGTGCCCGCGCAGGAGCATATCGAGCGCTGCATCATCAACGCTGAGGTTGTGGCCGGGCGTGGCCACCCCATTCTTGTGCCGCGAACGGCAGACCGTGGGGAGTATCGCCGTCGGTTGGACGAGGCCGTATAACCAAGGGAACAGGGAACAGGGAACAGGGAACAGGGCGGGTGGCACTGCCTTCACTGTTCTGCCTGTCCCCTATCCCCTGTACCTTGTACCCTTCCTATGCCGCCATTCCGCCGCACATCTGATCGCATCGCCGAGGAGGTCCAGCCGCCGCGGCGCATTCTCGTGGCCGACGACGAGAGCTCGATCGCGGCCCTGATCCAGATCACGCTCAAAGACCCGCGCTACGAGCTTGTGATCGTCACCAACGGGCTGGAGGCGCTCAAAGCCTTCGAGAAGCAGCCCTTTGATGTGGTGATGCTTGACGTGATGATGCCCTACGTGGACGGCTTCGAGGCCTGCCAGCGCATCCGGGAGCAGAGCGATGTGCCGATTGTGATCCTCACCAGTCGCAACGGCACCGATGATATTGTCCACGGCTTCGAGCTCGGCGCCGACGACTACATCACGAAGCCGTTTAAGACAGCCGAGCTGCTCGCCAGGATCGAGTCGATCTTACGCCGCGTGGACGGCTACAAGTCGCGCCGGGCCCCGCCGGTGGTGCGCGTCGGCCCGCTGGAGATCGACGAGCCGCGCCACCGCGTCTCGGTGCGCGGCAGCGAAGTGAACCTCACCCCGATGGAGTTCGAACTGCTCTATTTCCTCGCCGCCAACGCCGGCCAGGTCTTCGACCGCGAGACGCTGTTCCGCGAGGTCTGGGGCTACGAGTATGTGGGCGAGACGAACCTGGTGGACGTGTGCGTGCGCCGTCTGCGCGAGAAGGTCGAGGAGGCGCCATCGCGCCCGCGCCTGATCGCCACCGTACGTGGCGTGGGGTATAAGCTGTCTGAGGGGTAGGGACGACGGTAGACGACGGATGGTAGACGGTGGCGCCACGGAGCAACAATGATCAACCAGGTTCGCGTCTCCACCCACCCTCTGGTGCAGCATAAGTTGGCTTTGCTGCGCAGCGACCTGACCGAGCCGAAGAAGTTTCGCGAGCTGGTGCGCGAGATCGCTCAGCTGCTCTTCTACGAGGCCACGGCCGACCTGGAGCTGGCCCCACTTACGGTGCAGACGCCGCTGGCGCCAGCGCAGGGCTACGAGGTAGCCGACCGCATCGGCGTGATCCCCATTCTGCGCGCCGGCCTTGGCATGTCCGAGGCGATCATCGACATTCTGCCCACGGTGCATGTCTGGCACCTGGGCCTCTACCGCGACCATGAGACGCTGCAGCCTGTGACCTACTACAACAAGCTGCCGAGCCAGCCCAACATCGACCTGTCGCTCATCGTGGACCCGATGCTGGCCACCGGCGGCTCGGCCGTGGCCGCCGTTGAGATCCTCAAGACATGGGGCGCCCGTCGGATCAAGTTTCTCGGCCTGATCGCCGCCCCCGAGGGTGTGGAGGCCCTTACCCGTGCCCACCCCGATGTGCCCATCCATCTCGCGGCGATCGATCACCATCTCGACAAGCGGGGCTACATTGTGCCGGGGCTGGGGGATGCCGGGGATCGGCAGTTCGGCACGGGATGATCCTTCTCGCGCTTATTAGTACGTTTGTGGTCGCCTTCGCCGTAACGGCGCTGCTCACGCCGCCGCTGATTCGGTTGAGCCGACGTGAGGGCTGGGTAGCGGTGCCGGGGCCGCGCCACGTTCACCGCACGCCCACGCCAACTGTCGGCGGCCTCGCCATCATCGCCGGATTTGCAGCGGCGCTCCTGCTGAGTTTGGGGCTTGAGCAGCTTGACCCCGCGCTGCGCCGCGCGCCCTTCGAGCATCTGCGCCTGGGGCTGCTGCTTGTGGGCGCCAGCATTGTGGCGATCATCAGCCTGCTGGACGACCTGCGCGACCTGCCGGCGCTGCCGCGCCTGGGCGTGCATGTTGTGGCCGCGCTGGTTGCGGTGGGGCCGTATCTGTGGGACCGGACGCTCTACGCGGACGCTATGGGCAGCCCCACCGAGGCGCGCGGGATCATCCTCACCGCCTTCAACTTCCCTTTTATCAATCAGATCCACCTGCACGAGTTAAGCCCCTGGCTCGCCATCGGCGCGACGATCTTCTGGATCGTCGGGATGCAGAACATGGTCAACTGGGCCGATGGGCTGGACGGGCTCGCCGCCGGCGTCACCCTAATCGCGGCAACGATCCTGGCGCTGCACACGCTGAACCTGGACCCGCCGCAGCTAACAGTGGCATTCCTACCGCTGGCCCTGGCGGGCGCCTGCGCGGGATTCCTGCCCTTCAACTTCTACCCGGCGCGCACGTTTATGGGCGATGTTGGGGCGATGACGGTGGGCTACATCCTGGGCGTATCGGCGATCATCGGGGGCGCCAAGCTGGCCACGGCGCTGCTGGTGATGGGCGTGCCGCTGATCGACATGGCCTGGCTGATCGCGGCGCGCACGCTCCAGGGGCGCTCGGCTGCACGCTCGGGGCGCGATCACCTGCACCACAGGCTGCTCGACATGGGCCTCTCGCAGCGCCAGGTGGTGCTGATCTACTACGCCCTGAGCGCCAGCTTCGGCGCGGTGGCCCTGCTGGATGTGCCGCCCGTGGCCAAGCTTGGCGCGCTCGTCGTGCTCGGCACGCTCGTGCTGGGCTTCCTGCTCTACGCCAGCCTGAGCAAGCGCGGTGTGGACCGGCGGGAAGCGTGAAAAAGACGGTGGATGGTAGACGGTAGAGTCCGGCACCGTCCATGATCCACCGTCCACCGTCTCACACCACGAGCTCGCCCTTGAGGAAGCGTGTGGCGGTCTCGGCGAGGATGGCGGCGCCGACGGGCATGCAGCGCTCGTCGATATCGAAGATCGGGGTATGGTGGCCGCGCGTCACGCCGTCGTCGATGGCAGCGCCGAGCATGAGCATAGCGCCGGGGGCCTTCTGGCACATGTAGGCGAAGTCCTCGGCGCCGAGGCCGGCGGGCGAGTGGTCGAAGGCGTTATCGCCAAGGAACTCACCGGCCACCTGCTCCATCCAGCCGGCGACGCGGGCGTCGTTCCAGCCAGCGGGGTAGCCGCGCTCGATGCGCAGGCGATAATCGCCGCCGTAAGCGCGAGCCACGGCGAAGGCGCGCTCCACCTCGGCGATCAGCTGCTCGCGCACCTCGGCGCTGTAGCTGCGCAGGGTGCCGCGCAGTTCCACCTCGCTGGGGATGACGTTGGTGGCGTTGCCGCCACGTACCACGCCAACGCTGAGCATCGCGGGCTCGGCTGGGTCGATGCGGCGGGCGCGGATACCGTAGAGCGCGGTGAGCACGGGGATCAGCATAAAGACCGGGTCGGTGCCCTTGTGGGGAGCAGCGCCGTGGCCGCCGGTGCCCGTAATGAAGCCATGAAAATCATCGACGGCGGCCGAAGTCCAGCCCTGGCGAATGCTGACTTGGCCGAGCGGGAGCAGCGAGTCGACGTGGAGCGCGATCACAGCATCGACGCCGTCCATCACGCCCTCCTCGACCATACGCATGCCGCCGCTCTTGCCCTCCTTGTCCCAGGCCTCCTCGGAGGGCTGGAAGAGGAAGCGCACCTTGCCGCGCAGGCCCTCGGTGGCGAAGCGCTCGCGCAGCAGGTGGGCGGCGCCGAGCAGCATGGCGGTGTGGGCGTCGTGGCCGCAGGCGTGGTGAACGCCGGAGTTAGTGGATGTGTACGCTGCGCCGGTGGCAGCGAGGATAGGCAAGGCGTCCATATCGGCGCGGATGGCGATGGTGGGGCCGTCGCCGTTGCCGAGCTCGGCGACGATGCCAGTTTTGGCGACGCCGGTGCGAATGGTGATGCCGCCGATCTCGCCGAGGGTGTCGGCCACGAGGGCGGCGGTGCGCGTCTCCTGGAAGCTAAGCTCGGGGTGGGCGTGGATGTCGCGCCGGAGGCGGACAAGCTCTGGGGCGAGGGCACGCGCTCGCTCAAGCATCGGGGGCTCCTTGGCATTGGGCACAGGGTATTTACTTAGTATACCATTGCCTTGCGGCTGAGCGGCTGAAGCCGCAGGCAAGGCGTGCAAAGCCCCCTGGCGCGGGCTCGGAGGCCGTACCTGCGGCCTTGGCTCACCCCGTAGTCGCGCGCTTCAGCGCCACGGTGTGCACAGTGAGCCAGCGCTCACCGCCGGGCGTCAGCTGCGCCGCTGGCAGGGCATGTGAAGGGTGAAGGACCGAGGCACGAGGCAGGTGCCAGGCACACTGCGTGCGGCTGACGGCTAAAGCGGCACGAGTCTCGGTTGCCAGAAGCGGCTGAAGGTTGCGGGTTGTCGGGTCGTCAGTAAGCCGGAGCGATGTAGCGGGTGAATCGCGCCCAGCCCAACGCCGCGCCAGCGGTGTCCGCTGCACGCCCTGGTTGGGCTGCTCAATTTTACACTCAAACCCATATAATACCATTATATAGCAAAGCTATTCAGGTTGTGAAGGCGCATACATCCGGAGCTTCGGGAAGTCAAAGATCTGGCGCTCCAGGCTGGCCTCAAAGGCGGTGACCACCTCGGCGAAGTGGGTGGCCTCCAAGCGTTGCACGCGCAGGGCCGTTTTCCCTTGGTGCCAGACCGCCTCAATTGGATTCTGCTCCGGGTCGTGGGGCGCAAAGGCGATGAGGGTGATCCGCCAGTCCTCCGGGGCCAGGCCCGCGTTCACCGTTTCAAGGAACCGGCAGACCTCCTCGCCACGATGCCAGCGGGCATTGTCCCAACACATCGTCAGCTTGGCTGTGGGATAGCGGTACATCAGCTCGGTCAGAAAGTCGGTCGTTGCAGCGCTTTCGGCCTTGGGGTAGCTTGCCAGATGCATCTCGCCGCTGAAGGCGTCAATCCCGCCATAGAAGGTCTGCCGGGCCTTCAGATTGCCAATCGGCACGGTGACCCCGTGCGTTGCGTTTGCCCCAAGCATACCCGCACAGGCCCTCCCACAGCAGAAAGCACGCATCCTGAAAGAGCAGCACCCGTTCGCCACGTTCCAAGGCGTCCTGATGCACCGCAACGTAC
>JAYUYB010000773.1:0-6998 GCA_043752655.1 Chloroflexota bacterium | reverse complement strand
AACTGCGCCAACTCGATGCCATCCTGATTGGACAAATCCAATTCGATCTTGGTGTCCAAGGGTGGGCCTCGTGGCACGAACAGGAAGGTGCTGGCGTCGCCTGGAGCGGTGTGTGTGAGCAGTATCTGGGGCACACGCATACGCCAGCTGTGATCCAGCAGGTGCACAGGACTGTCAACAACAGCCTGGCTGATATCGCAGCGTGGGATGGCCGGTTCGGTCTGTGTACCTGGCAAGCACAAGCACAGCATGTAACGCTGACAACCGCCGGAACGGACAGCCCGACGTTTTGGCAGAGCGAAGGGCCGCAGGGGTGGGCTGTGGGCAACCGCGCGCTGCCGATCCTAGAGCTTGTTGGAAGGCGACCCTGCCTCGATCACGTAGCCGCCAGCATCTTTATTACCTATGGCTACCTTGCGGGCGATACAGCGCTGTGCAGCGATGTCGTGCGGCTGCCAGAGCGCCGGCATGTCGTTATTGAGGCTCATACACCGCCAAAGATTAGCACCTACAGCTCACTGCAAGAGTACCTTGGCCTCGACCAAGGCCGATTGTCGCGTGAGACTGCGATCAAGCAGGCGGCCGATCGTGTCGTTACACGCGTCACCCATCAGTTAAAGCATAGTGTTGAGCCAGAAATATTGCTTACTGGTGGCCGTGATAGTCGCTGGATCCTCGCCGCCGCCTCTAAAACAGGGTTACCCCTCAAGGCGCGTACTTCTGGCGCCAAAGGCTCCAAAGATGTTCAGGTAGCGGGGGCAGTTGCCCATGCGCTCGGTGCAGCTCATGAGCATGAGCTGCATGGAGGGCAGCATGCATCCGTGAAGAGCCTCATCGCGGCGCCGGAAAAGGTGCTGCTCTGGACCAGAATCAGCGAGGGTGCAGAAACCATACGGCACAGCTTGCCGTTCCAGGCATTCTACGACGAGGCAAGGCCCTTCCCGGCGTTGAAACGGCAAGTGTTTCATGGCCTGCACGCATTTGGTGGTCTTTCAACACTGAATAGCAGGGCAAACAACAGCTATTTGGCGCTCGACAAAAAGGCAGATGCTCAGGCGCTACGCGCGATGCTGTCCCCACACATCTCCGAAGGTCTAGTCCTGCGCACAGAAGTCCAGGAGGCAATTGACCGAAAATGCCTGCAGCTGCTTGCAGAAACTCATACATTTGAGCTTAGCCACGGTCAGTGGATCAATCTCTTTTACTGGCAGAACAGATGTAGCCATTGGGCTGAGGATATGATGTCGGTGAAGGATCTGATCGATTGGCATTGGACGCCGCTTTTTGATCAGCAGCTTATTCAGCTTTTTTGGGATATCAGCTCATACGATAGATTTTCAAAGGAATTCATTCAGGACACAACATTTCAGCTCGCGCCTGCGCTACGGCAGATCGAATACGACAAGCAGCTGCCGTCCAAGTCGCCCCTGGTTCAAATAACTAAACAGCTTGCCAAACAGGTAAAGCGCTATAGTCGAGCTGTTTTCCCCGCAGCCAAGCAGCAGGCACAACCACAGGCGCATCAGCAGCTGATCGCATTTTGGAAACAGGTGCTTTTTGCAAGCAACAACCAGCATTGGCACGAGTTAATCGACAAGGCAACAGTTCGCACGTTGATGGAGACAAATCCAGCAGCGGAAACCCTTTGGAATGTTGCCACTGTCGAGCTGTTCGCGCAAGCATATCTCTAAGCTTATTGGAATATCTTTTTGGTCCAGTGGCGGGCAGTTCTTGTCAACAGAGGATCGTATGGCATCAACCACCACAACCCATGCCGCGTCGAGATTTCCTGCCGTGTGGCGAAGCGTGCTCGCTGCTATGATCCCCTGTGTCATGCTAAGCATGGCCTCACTCTGGGCAGGGCTAGGCTCACTCTCAGTCACACGGGCGCTCGCCGCAAGCAATGCAGAGATCGAGATCGAGAATCGTGACGGAGCGCCCTTTCAGGATCGTCTGACGATGAGCCGGATTCAAACGCCTGAGAACGGCACGAACTGTTACTACCGCCCGGATGACCCCACCTGTTATCTTATTCCGCCGAACGTCGTTCACGATACCTCGACGCTGCGCGTTTACAATCGCGGCACGGAACCGCTGGAGCTCTCCGGTGTTATCAATGGGCCGTGGACCATTCAGGGCGCGATGGCCTTGCCGCAACAGACAATTGCGGCAGATAGCTTTCTCGATATTCCTGTAACCTTCGTGGCCCAACTCCTCGGCCCACGCAACGGCCTGTACGAGGGCTCGCTCACGCTCTCCTCGAACGATACCGATGAGCCGACAACGGTGGTGCAACTGGCCGGATTCTGGCAGTCAGTCTCGGAGAACCAGCAAGAACCCAGCCTGAAAGAGCTTATCCAGCTATTTGGCTATAACATCTCGTTGGCGAAGAACGGCCAGATCAACCGCCAGGGCCTGATCGAGATGCTGGGCGATGAGGTGCTGTCGCCATACTGGCGTCGCGCAGACACAAGCTCCCCCGTACGGGTGCAGCAGCTGGCCGCCTACCATCGCCAGGGAGCGAATGCTACTATCTACTGGTATCAGAAAGACACTCCGACAACTAGGTTTATCTTTACGCACGAGGAAGTGGACGGACAGAGTCTATTGCCGCGCTTGAATAATAGCTCAGCTCTGGCAGCCGGCAGCTTCACCCCACGTGTAAGCAACGCAGAGGCAATTTTCGGCTTCAAGGTGGATAGCGAGTGGAGCGACCCAAGC
Source organism: Chloroflexota bacterium (assembly GCA_043752655.1). Taxonomy (GTDB): domain Bacteria; phylum Chloroflexota; class Chloroflexia; order Chloroflexales; family Chloroflexaceae; genus OHK40. Next base: position 4,277 of record JAYUYB010000773.1, on the reverse strand, counting down.
AGGAACGATAGCAGTATTGATACGACGAACGGCTGTCCAGGGCCTTGTGGTCACCATATGCGCTTCTGGCCAGTGCGCGACCGCAGCGGTGTGATTATGCAAGACACCTGGTTGATGGTTATGGACTATCAGGGCATCAACTATGATTACCAGGATAACGTCTATCTCATCACCAATCTTCGCCCTGAGAACGAGGCGGTGAACCCATCCTCCCCAGGGTTGCTACCGGGGTCGCCGAAGCTCGTTTTGGAGTTCGACCGCGACTATCCCGGCTCGCTGCTCGACAAAGACGGCCAGACCCTCGGCTTTACGCGTACACAGCCGAACAAAAACGATCGTCTTGCAACGACCGCCTCCTATAACCTGTTGCTGCTCGACATTAACCCAGACGGTCAGGGAACGCTCAGCGTAACCACCGACGTTGGCAGCAACCGTGGCACCGAGAATGCGCTCGTGAACGGTGTCCTCGTGCCGTTCGATGCGCGCACGCAGCGCTTCGTTGTCACAACACGTCTGCTCGGGCCGTTGACGAATATTGACAGTGGCTTCCGACAGGGCGGTGTTATGCTCGGTTACAACCAGGATAATTTTATCAAGCTGGTTGCACTGGCCGGTACCACTGGCCCGGTGATCGAGTTCGCGATGGAGCAGGAGACAGAGACGCCCGTGCCTGGGGTAAAGGTAGCATTGCCAGCCCCTGCTACCATCCAGACCCTCGATTTAATGCTCTACGGCGACCCGAACACGGGGATCGTGCGCGCCGCTTACCGAGTCGTCTCAGCCGCTGGTGATAGCGGCGAGCAGCTGCTCCCCCAGAGCTTCACGCTAACGGGCGTCCAGCGTGCGCGCTTCTTTGGCCGCAATGTTGGTGGTGGGCTAGTGACGACCCACAAGGGGACTGACACACCCATCACACTGACCTTTGACCGCTTTGCTATCGAGAGCCGCGAAACAGCGCCAGGTGGCGCGCTCCTGTATCGTATTGACACGGGCGCCGGAGCTGGCAAGCCACTTCCTGCCGGCTGGGTTAGCGACGCCGTGCCCAGCAAACTCTATCGCCCAACGACCGCACCCGACGAACCAGCGACCCCACTCAGCGCTGAGATCGAAAACAGCGATAACGACCTGTTGTATCAGACCTACCGAGGCAATGTCGGCAGCGGCACGCCACAGACTTCACGCATCCTTACCTACGATCTACCCGTGGCCGGCGCAACGCGAGTTGACCTACGGCTACATTTCGCCGAGCTCTACTGGGGGGCCCCCGGTGGAGGTGAAGCAGGCCCAGGCAAGCGTGTGTTTGACGTGCTGGCTGAAGGCAACAAGCTCATCGACGATTTCGATATCAGCGGCGCGAGCGGTGGTGCGTATTCGGCAGTCGTCGTGACGCTGAAGGGTATCTCAGTCAGCGACGGTAGTCTGACGCTCGCCTTCAAGGCAGATCGGAATTTCCCATCCATCGCAGGCATCGAGCTGTTTGCCTCCAACGAAGAATCTCCTACCTCGACGGCAACACCAACGGCTAGCACGACCGCCACCAGCACCGCGACCGCCACCAGCACCGCGACTGCCACCAGCACCGCGACTGCCATCAGCACCGCGACGACAACAGCTGGAGATCTAACGGCTACGCCTACAAGTACTACGACGCCTACCACACCAACGGTTATTGAGACCGCACAGCCAACGACCATTTGGCGGATCTGGTTGCCCCTGACGCGTGCTGATGGTTAAGCCGAAGTTACACAGCGAGAGGCGAGAAGATAACCTTCTCGCCTCTTTAGCAGGCCTCACATACCCTATTTCTCGCATCTGTTATGCTCTGGCATTTATATATGCTCGGTACAATCGAATCCGCCCCCAGGCACGCAGGAACTTTATGGCAAGGAGTACCGACAGCGCCTTAAGTCGCTGATCATGGCGCGTCAGATGTTTGTCAGTATATATTTGCGTGATGATGTTCCATGGAGGAATAAGCTCCCAGGCGACACCTTTGAGCAACTTGATGAGCGAGCGGTTGTGTTTCTGGTTGAGCTGATAGAGTCCCTCCGTAACTCTCATGGCTTTACGGTAAAGCTCGTCGAGCGAATCACGTGCTGGATGTTGTACACATGCTTCTTCAGCGTAGATAAGCGGACACCCCGCTGCAAACACGCGATTGCCCCACTCGCGGTCGCCGCCGGACTTCAGCGTATCGTTAAATACACCAACTCGATCAAATATGTGTCGAAAGGTAAATACATTCGCAGTTGCGCCGAAGTGCTCTTTCTCAATGAAAGCTTGTTGAGGAAATGCTGTAACGCGATCATAGAGTTCGGCTGCGGTCGGCTGGCGTGCATTTTTGAAGAACAGATCAATCTTGCCGCCGACGAGGCCCGTGTGCGGCATAGCCACTAACCGTGCAACACCTGCGGCGAGCCAATCGCTCGCAGGAATACAATCTGAGTCCGTAAAGGCGAGGATCTCTCCACGAGCGTGATGAAGCCCTTTATTTCGCGCCGCGTATGAGCTCTGCTTCTGATCTTCGACGAGCAGCGTCACCCCGTAGCGTTGAATAACCGAGCAGGTCGCATCGGTTGAGCCATTATCAATAACTACTATTTCGTAACGCTCGTGGGGGTATGTCTGGGTCAGCAAAGCCTCGACGCACAAGGCAATGCGCTCAGGGTCATTAAAGACGGGCACAATGACCGAAACAAAAGGTGGCGTCTGCTGCTGCTCCACAGAGTTAACCACGGCGACCACCAAAAAACCCAGCATTGAGCTTGGGTGTTGCCCGCGCAACACGTGTTGTCAGGCGGGCGAGCCAGCCCACGAGCAAGACACGGATAAAGGTTGGCCCAGAGACCGGTAGTTGCCGACTTCCCATCACCTGGCGCAGCCAGCGTGGCGAATCTGGGCCGAACTCGCGCACCCAGAAGTAGGCACGTCCGAGCACGCCCCAGCGCTGCGACCATTGCTGAAGATAGTTTGCGCCCGGCCGATTGCGTACAGGAATACTGCGTTGCCCGAGGCCCACGCGGTACTGCTTCCGCAGTAACTCCTGCAAATTGCGGGTGGGATGTGCAACCTCAGCCTTGGCGACATACACCAGGCGAAACCCATGCTCAGTGGCATTGCTCGTCCAGCGTACATCACCACCCGAGCGCACCGTATCGTCGAACGGGCCAAGCTGCTCGAACAGCTCTGCGCGTGCAAAGAGGTTGGCTGTCTTCGCTACGCCTCGTGTTCGAATGCCGTGCTCCATCTGCATATTGGTGAGCGAGTCGTAGATTTCGGCCGCCGTGGGGTGTGACGAGAAGACGAAGCGCACGTTGCCGCCCACCAAATCTGCCTGCTGCTCGACAATCGGACGCACACCCTCGGCGAGCCAGGCTGGTGCCGGGGTGCAGTCGGAGTCGGTCGTCGCGATGATCACACCGCGGGCGTGGGCCAAGCCGCGATTACGTGCGGCAAAAGAGCTTTGCTGCTCGTTTTCCACGAGCAGCGTGACTGGATATTTTGCGATCACCTCACGCGTGTTGTCGGTTGAGCCATTGTCAATCACCAGAATTTCATAGCGATCATGTGGATATGATTGGTTAAGCAATGCTTCGATACACTGCCAAATACGCCCGGCGTCATTATAGACCGGTACAACCACCGAAACAAACGGCGGCTCTGGGGGCGTCCCTGTACTCATTACAACATCACTCCTTCTTCGCCAAGTCAGGCAACTACTTGCGGTTAAACAGCAGCCCAGGCAGCAACTTCACCTCGTGAAGAATCGTGCGTCCCGTTGGGAGTGCTACGAGGACAAGCAATGTCATAAGGGCGGTGATACTACCGGCCACAATCAAGCCGGCGAGGGGGTTGATTGCGCCAACTAACTGGCGAAAGCCGTAGATACTTAGAAGCACTGCGCTCACGATGCAGGCAAATGGCCACAGCGAGGCGTAAAGATGACGCGTAAGCACGTGGCCCTCGCGACCGACATACCAGAACAAGATCGGCATTCGAATGCACAAGCTGACGATGCCATAGGACATTGCGACACCGACTGGCCCCCAGGGCAAGCCAACCAGCATCGAACTGATCATCAGACTCGAGCTAATCAAGCCCCAGTAGAACTGCTGACGAGTTCGATTCTGGGTTAAAAACAGCCAGATCGTGGTAAATGCAAATGGTTCGATTAAACCTGAGACGCCGAGCCACGCAAAGATTGTGCCCGCATCAACCCACTGTGGCCCAAGCAAGACGAGCACCAGCCAATCAGATGTAGCAACCATAAACGCCAC
>JAYUYB010000772.1:0-7022 GCA_043752655.1 Chloroflexota bacterium | reverse complement strand
AAGTGTAGGGCTACGTCATGGTCGGCAGGCGGGCGCGTCCGGACGCGTCGGCGCAGGCCTCCGGCCGCGCGTCCGCCGACGCAGACGCAGCACGGCGTCGGCGCAGGCCGACGCGCGGCGCGCAGCGCCCCGGTGGCGCGACTTCAGTCGCCCGCTGCCCCGCCTGGCCCGAAACGTTACGCCGCACCCAGGCAGTGTGCGCGCTATTGCGCCCGGCGCGCGGCGCCCCTATACTTGAAGGAGCAACAGCGCCCGCACCGAAAGTCATATGCAACGCATCCTGATCATCGAAGACGAGCCCGAGATCGCCGGCTACCTGCGCCGTGGCCTGCTGCTGGAGGGCTTCCAGGTGACGGTGGCGGGCGACGGCCCCGCCGGCCTCGCCGCCGCCCGCGAGACGGCCCACGACCTTGTGGTGCTCGACCTGATGCTGCCCGGCATCGACGGCTTGGAGGTGGCCCGCCGCCTGCGCGCCGCCTCTGAGATCCCGATCATCATCCTCACCGCCCGCGACGCCGTCGCCGACCGGGTGCGCGGCCTCGAGCACGGCGCCGATGATTACCTCGTGAAACCTTTTGCCTTCGAGGAGCTGCTGGCGCGCATTCGCGTGCAGCTGCGCCGACGCCAGGGCGGCCAGCAGAACGAGGTGCTGCGCTTCGGCAACCTGACGCTGGATACAGCGGCTCGCGAGCTGCGCGTGGCCGAGCGGCGCGTGGAGCTTACGGCTAAAGAGTACGAGCTGCTCGAGCTCTTTCTGCGCCACCCCAATCAGGTGCTCACCCGCGAGGTCATCTACGACCGTGTGTGGGGCTACGATTTTGGGGGCGAAAGCAATATCATCGAGGTCTACGTGCGCTACCTGCGCCAGAAGATCGAGGCGGGCGGCGAGCCCCGCGTGATCCAGACCGTGCGTGGCGCCGGCTATATTCTGCGCGAGGAGTAGCGAGCTTCCGGGAAGCTATTAACTCACTGTAATCTACGCCCCTACGTCATAGCTGCCCCCCGGTGCTATCCTCAGCTTCCCACGATACCAGGCGCGTCGGGCAAGCGGTATCGTGAGCGCCCCGCCCGCAAGGGCGGCGCGGCGCTGCCGTGCGGCGGGCGAGCGGCACGCCGCACGGATTGGAACGTTGGTGGGGCGCCCCTTGTGGGCGCCCACGAGGGGCCACCATGGGCCTGCAATCTGGTCGTCGCGCTCGCCTGCTTATGCTCGCGGCGGCCCTGCTCGCCACCGCCGCCGCGCTCTGGGCGCCGCCGCTCGCCCTGCTCACCCTGCTCGCCGCTGTCGCTGTCGCCGTCTGGGATCGCGCCGCGCTCGAGCGCGACCTGCACCGGCTTGCCGCCGCCGTCGCCGCCGAGACGCCCGAGCTGAAGCTTGAGGTCGGCGATGGGGCCTGGGGCGAGCTGTGCCATAACCTCAACCGCCAGCGCCAGCAGCGGCGCGCCCAGCAGCAGCTCGCGGCGCTGCTGCCCGCCCTCCCCCTGGCCCGCGCTGCGCGCCTTGCCGACGCTGGCCTGCCCCCCGAGGGCCTCGCCTGCGAGGTGGCTGTGCTTGCCCTGGCCCAGCCTAGCGCCCCTGGCGACCCCATCGCCCAGCTGCGCGCGCTGGCCTTCGCCGCGCTGCATCAGGCCCAGCTCCACGATGCCCTGCTTGCCCGCGCCGACGATCGCCTGCTGCTGATCTTCGGCGCCCTCGCCCCCACCAGCCCCGCCGCAAGCCTGCACGCCGCCGAGCAGGCCGCCCGCGCACTCGCACAGAGCTGGGCCGGCGAGGCCGCAGCCAGTCGCCCGCGCCTCGCGCTCGCCGCTGGCTCCGCCCGCACCCTGAACCTGCCCGGACTTGGCCTCACTGTGCTCGGCCCGCCCGTCGATCAGGCCCTTAGCCTCCAGTCCCTCGCCACCAACCAGCTGCTCTGCAACGAGGAGGCCTACCTCGGCCTGCGCCGCCTTGGCAGGGTTCCCCCGCAGCCCCCCGCCCCCCAGCTCGCCGCTCCGAACGCCCGCCCCGCCTACCCCGTAACCCTGTAATTGCTCCGCAGACGCTCTGCCAACGGGCGAAATCCCGCATCAGTATGCCCTAGCGGAAGTGGAACCCTTGCGCTTTGCTTGTGCGCGGCGTATAATACTTGCACTGTTTCTCGTATTCTGAGCCGCGTCTTTCGGGGTCCATTGCTCTGCATAAGGACGGCCCATGGAAGAACTGCAGGGGATCACCGCCGGCGCCGAGGCTTCCGTGTACGCCGCTTTTGGCGAAAATGGGATCTATCTGGATAGCGAAGATCTTGCTCTGATGGAGCAGTTTCTGCGCGATCCTGCCCACGATTACCGGAACCTCAAGTACGGCGATACGGTCGACGGCCAGATTATGCGCGTTGACCGCGACGAGATCCTTGTTGACATCGGCTCTAAGGCCGAGGGTATTGTCCCCTCCCGTGAGATGCAGTCGCTCCTCCCCGAAGACCGTGCAGCGCTCCAAGTTGGCGCTGTGCTGCTCGTCTTCGTGGTGCAAAGTGAGGACAAAGAGGGTCGCGCGATCCTCTCGGTGGACAAGGCCCGCCAGGAGCGCAGCTGGCGCGTGTTGCAGACGGCCCACGAGAAGGGCGATGTGATTCTGGCTCGCGTGGTTAACTACAACAAGGGCGGCCTGCTTGTGAACCTCGATGGTGTGCGCGGCTTCGTGCCGGCCTCGCAGGTCACGGGCATCAGCCGTGGCCCCGACACTCAGAAGCAGTCCGACATGGCTAGGATGGTCAACACCGATCTCAGCCTCAAGGTGATCGAGATCAACCGCACGCGCAACCGGCTGATCCTCTCGGAGCGCCAGGCCGTTCAGGAATCACGCGAGCTGAAGAAGGACGAGCTGCTCTCGAACCTTCACGAGGGCGATGTGCGCACCGGCATCGTGTCGTCGGTGTGCGACTTCGGCGTCTTTGTCGATATTGGCGGCGCCGATGGCCTTGTTCACCTCTCCGAGATCTCCTGGAGCCGTGTGAAGCACCCCAGCGAGCTGCTCAAGGTGGGCGATAAGACGCCGGTCTCTATTCTCAGCATCGACAATGATCGCAAGCGCATCGCGCTTTCGATCAAGCGCACCCAGAGCGAGCCCTGGACGCGGGCAGGCGAGCGCTACCAGCTCGGCCAGATCGTCGAGGGCACGATCACGCAGCTGGCCTCGTTCGGCGCCTTCGCCCGCATCGAGGACGGCATCGAGGGCCTGATTCATATCTCCGAGATGGGCGACGAGCGCATCCAACATCCCAAAGAGCTCGTCGCCGAAGGCCAGGTCGTTCAGACCCGCATTATCCGCATCGACCCGGCCCGTAAGCGCATGGGGCTTAGTCTGCGGCTCAACCGTGAGCCAGACGAGGCCGAAAGCGCAGAGGAGCCGAGCGACGCTTAAGCCCGGTGTGGCGCGTCACCGGGCCATCGGTGTGGGTGGGCGCGAAGGGAACGGCAACTCCCCAGCGCACTCCCGCACCCCCGCAGAGCCTCCCGCTTTGCACTTCATCGCGCGGCAGCTGCTCAGTCCCAATCGCTGTTCAGCTGCCCCAGCCCCCGTTTGGAATTGGCTCGCCCGTACCCGGATCCCTGTGGGCGCACCAGGAATTGGCGCAGGGATAACTAGTGAGGAACACAATGTCTGACCTCTACAGTAAGTTTACCAAGCGGGCCAAGCAGGTGCTGCAGCTCGCGCATGAAGAGGCGCGCTCCTTCAATCACCCCTACATCGGCACAGAGCATATCCTGCTCGGCCTCATCCGCGAGAGCGAAGGCATCGCGGCGCGCGTGCTCGATGATCTTGGCGTGAAGCTGGCTCAGGCCCGCAGCGCCGTGGAGTTCATCGTCGGCATGGGCGAGGGCCAGCCCTCCACCGACCAGGAGCTCACCGCGCGCGCCCAGAAGGTGATCAAGTTTGCGATTGAGGAGGCCAGCCGCCTCAATCACCACTATATCGGCACCGAGCACCTGCTGCTCGGCCTGGTGCGCAACGGCGAGGGCGTGGCCACCGGCGTGCTCGACATTATGGGTGTGAGCCTGGAGCAGGTGCGCAACCAAGTGATGCGCGTGCTGCGCCACGGCACGGCAGGTACCGCCGAGCAGCGCGCCGGCGCCACTGGCCCAGCCGCAGCCCAGCGCCAGTCTAAAACGCCCTACCTCGATGCGCTCGGCACCGATCTGACCGAGATGGCTGAGGCCGGCAGGCTTGACCCGATCATCGGGCGCTCGCACGAGATCGAGCGCGTGATCCAGATTCTCTCGCGCCGCACCAAGAATAACCCGGCCCTGATCGGCGAGCCCGGCGTCGGCAAGACGGCGATCGTCGAGGGTTTGGCGCAGCGCATCATCCAGGGCGACGTGCCCGACAGCATCAAGGGCAAGCGCGTTGTTACGCTCGATATGGGCGCACTGGTGGCCGGCACCAAGTATCGCGGCCAGTTCGAGGAGCGGCTCAAGCGCGTGATCGACGAGATCAAAGAGACGCGCTGCATCCTGTTCATCGACGAGTTCCACACCATCATCGGCGCTGGCGGGGCCGAGGGCACCCTGGACGCCGCCAACATCCTGAAGCCCGCGCTCTCACGCGGCGAGCTCCAGACGATCGGCGCCACCACGCTCGACGAGTTCCGCAAGTACATCGAGCGCGACGCAGCCCTGGAGCGGCGCTTCCAGCCTGTGATGGTGGACGAGCCGACGCTAGAGGATACCGTGCAGATCCTGCGCGGGATCAAGAGCCGCTACGAGGATTTCCACCAGCTCCAGATCTCCGACGAGGCGATCAAGGCCGCCGCCGCCCTTTCAGCGCGCTACGTGCCAGACCGCTTCCTGCCGGACAAAGCGATCGACCTGATCGACGAGGCGGCCAGCCGCGTGCGGATGTATCGCTCGGCCACCCCGCCGCAGCTGCGCGATGCGCTGCGCGGCCTTGAGGCGCTGCGCAAGGAGCGTGAGGCCGCGATCGAGGACAAGCAGTACGACCTGGCCTCCGACATGCGTGAGCGCGAGGAGCGCATGCAGGGCCGCATCGACGCGATCGAGCTAGAGATGGGCGCCAATACCGGCGACGACCGCGTCGCCGAGCGGCCCTACGTCACCGAGGAGGATATCGCCGAGGTGGTAGGCATGTGGACGGGCATCCCCGTGACGCGCCTGAAGGGCGACGAGACGCTGCGCCTGATGCAGATGGAAGAGTTCCTGCACAACCGTGTGATCGGCCAGCAGGAGGCGACCGTCACCGTCTCCAAGGCGGTGCGCCGCGCGCGCGCCGGCCTCAAGGATCCCAAGCGACCGATCGGCAGCTTTATCTTCCTTGGCCCCACGGGCGTGGGCAAGACCGAGCTGGCCAAGACGCTGGCCGAGTTCATGTTCGGCTCCGAGGAAAGCCTGATCAAGATCGACATGTCGGAGTTCCAGGAGCGCCACACCACCTCGCGCCTGGTTGGCTCGCCTCCCGGCTACGTGGGCTACGGCGAGGGCGGGCAGCTTACGGATGCGGTGCGCCGCAAGCCCTACAGCGTGGTGCTCTTCGACGAGATCGAGAAGGCCCACCCCGACGCCTTCAACCTGCTGCTCCAGGTGCTAGAGGACGGCAACCTGACGGACGGCAAGGGCCGCAAGGTAGACTTCCGCAATACGATCATCATTATGACCTCGAACGTCGGCACGGAGCATATCCGCCGCGCGAGCCGGATTGGCTTCGGCACCAACGCCGACGAGATCGACCAGACCGACATGCGCCGCAAGGTGGACGATGCGCTGAAGGGCCTGTTCCGGCCCGAGTTCCTGAACCGCATCGACGCGACGATCATCTTCAACCCGCTGACGAACGAGGAGATCCAGTCGATCAGCACGCTGATGCTGAAGCGCGTGCAGAAGCAGCTGGACGAGCACCAGATGCGCCTGGACGTGCGCCAGGACGCGCTGGATCTGCTCTCGCGCCGCGGCTACGACCCGGCCTTCGGCGCGCGCCCGCTGCGCCGCATCATCACCAACCTGATCGAGGACCCGCTGGCCGAGGGGCTGCTGGACGGCAGCTTCAAGGAGGGCGACACGATCATCACCGATACCGAAGGCGGCGAGCTGCGCCTGCGCTCGCTGCGCCAGATCGAGGCCGACGAGACGGCGACGGAGGCGGCGGAGGAGAGCCCGGCCCTGGTGGAGTAGCGCATTCTAGACTCAGGAAGGGCGCCCACGAGGGGCGCCGCGACGCCGGTAGGGGCAAGCCCCTACCGGCGTGATGTTTGCTCGACCTGCTGGCGGAAGCACTCGGGGCAGATCCCGTGGCTTATATTCGGTCCTGAAAGGGGGCCTGGCTCCGTGCGCCACTCGTAGCCACGGCGCACGCGGTTACACCAAGCGCACATAATTTTGAAGGGTGTGGGCTCTTGCTCGTCAGCTTTGGCGGCGCGTTTCGGCAGCATTGGCATTATCATTAGGTACCTCCCCAGCGCTTAGGAGCGGCAGTACCCTTTGAACGCCGCCGCCCCACGGATTGTTTCGTGGGGCGGCGATTTCGTGCTAGCGCTGTATAGAGCTTCAGCCTGTGGGTGGGGCCGAGGTAGGACTAAGGTTTTCCAGCAGCGGGGCTCGACCCAGGCCAGGCGGCCAGGCTCAATTAAAGCTGTGGCGAGCAGATCGTCGATACACGGGGACAACCAGTGAACGCGCTTCGCCAAGGCAGCGCATCTGCTCGCCCTGGCCGATAGCTGCGTGCTCAATCAGGCGTAGTAGTTCGTCGATCTGAAATGGCTTCAGCAGGGCCGGATAGGCCTGCCAGGTAGCATCGTAGTGCAGGCGTTCGATCAGCCGAGCGTCGGTGCTGGTGAGCACAAGCGGCAGCGCAGCCCCGTTGTCGCTCACCAGCCGAGCCAGGAGCGCGCGCGCCTTCGCCGTGTCCTGCCACAGCTCCAGAATAACCAGGTCGGGCCGCAGGCCTACAAGATCCTTATGCTGCGGCGGTGGTGGTGCCATGCAGACCGTGAGCCAGCCTTCGTCGCATAGCATCTCGGAGAGCAGCGAGCGTA
>JAYUYB010000771.1:0-7022 GCA_043752655.1 Chloroflexota bacterium | reverse complement strand
GGCATGCTCGGCCTGGCCCTGCTCTGGCGCCGGCGGCCCTGGCTCGGGCTCTGCCTGGCCCTGACATTCTTCGTCTACCTCAGCTACAACGCCGCCCTCTCCAACTGGCACGGCAGCGGCGCCTTCGGGCTGCGGCGGCTCACGGTGCTGGCGCCCTGGTGCGCCCTTGGCCTCGCTGCCCTCTTCACGACCCTGCGCCGGCTCCACTGGGCGCTGCCGGTGGGCCTGGCCGCGCTCATGGGCGCCTGGACCACGCTGCTGGCCGTGCGCTACGACCTCTACCTGATCGACCGCAATGTCGGCTCGCTGGACGAGATGCCGCCCCTGGCATTCTTCCTCGGGCGCGACGCCCTGCCCCTCGATCGCGCCGGCGATTGGGTGCGCGGCGGCTTCTTCGTGAGCACCCTCGGCCTGCCGGCGGGCGGGATGCCTTGGTCCGCGGCGGGAGGCCTGGTGGCCCTGGTGGCGCTGCTCGCCACCGCCGCCCTGGCCCTCGCGCTCCGCAGCTTCGGGCCTGCGCGCCACGTGACGAGCCAGCGCAGCGCCTCACGCTGGCTATGGTAGCATAGGCGTCGGTGTACCCGATACGGCGAGGAGATCTGCTGATGCGCACATGGACCGACGGGCAGGTGACGGCGAATGGGATCACCATTCACTACCTGCGCACCGGCGGGGCACGCCCACCGGTCGTGCTCCTGCACGGCCTCACCGACAACGGCGCCTGCTGGACGCACCTAGCCCGCGACTTGGAGGCCGACTACGACCTGATCATGCCGGACGCCCGTGGCCACGGGCGCTCCGCCGTCCCTAATTCAGGCTACAGCTCGGAGGACCGCGCCGCCGATACCATCGGCCTGATCGACGCCCTGGCGCTTGACCGGCCCGTGCTGCTCGGCCACTCGATGGGCGGCCTCACCGCTACGCTCGTGGCCGCCGATGCGCCGGAGCGGCTCCGTGGGGCCATCCTTGAGGACCCCGCTTTCATCGCCCCGGAGGCGTGGGCGAGCCCGCTGCGCACGGCGTGGCGCGCGCAGCACGCTGTGACTCTGGCGTGGAGCGACGCGGCGCTGATCGCGAGCGGCCGCGCCGAGCACCCGAGCTGGCCTGACGAGATCTTCCCTCCCTGGGCGCGGGGCAAGCTGGAAACCAGTCTGAAGGCCTTCGACTGGTTCGACCTCCCGCCCAGCGACGTCCCCGCGATCGTCGCGCGGATCGGCGTGCCGACGCTGCTGGTGACGGGCGAGCCCGCGCTGGGCGCGGTCGTGTCTGCGGCCGTCGCCGAGGAGCTGCGCGCGCGCAACCCGCTCCTGCGCGTCGCCCACGTGCCCGCCGCCGGCCACTGCATCCGCTACGAGCAGGCGGAGCAGTTCTCTGCGCTCGTCCGGGCATTTCTCGGCGAGCAGTTCGGGTAGGGCGCGTGTGGCGATGCTGGTCTGATTGGCCGCCCACGCAGCTGCGGCGAGGGCCACAGCAAGGAGGGCGGCGAGGGCTGCCGCCACACGCTGGCTTCGGCGGAGCTGTGTTTTCGCCTGGGCCTCTACCCGGGCCTGGCTGGCCCGGAGCAGTTCACGCGCTACGGCAAAATCTTCTGCTAATCCGACCGCACGTTCCACCCTTTGCGCCCAATCGTCGACCCCAAGGGCGACCCGCAACCATACGTCGCACCCAGGCGGATGCCAGGTATGGTTGCGGGCTGCCCACTGGCCGGCGGCTGAACGCCGCGCCGGCCGGGCCGACAGCCGCGCGTCCGCCGACGCGGACGCAGCACGGCGTCGGCCTGCGCCGACGCGCGGCGCGCAGCGCCCCGGTGGCGCGACTTCAGTCGTGCCCCGCCTGGCCCGAAACGATACGCCGCACCCCCAGGTATGTACCCTACCGAGTAGATAGGGTATACTTACTACTCTGTTCGGTATCGTACGGAAGTTCGCCTGCGCATTCAAGGGCGCGTCGCCCTCTGCACGGTAGTGATTGCACCACCAGCGGCCCCACGTAACGTGGCTCGAGAGGTTTCGGGATGGAGCGTAGCGACCCACCACATCATGCAGCAGACGCACACGACACCCTCCAGGCCCGGCTCGCTGCCGCCGAGCAGGCCCTGGCGGCTGAGCAAGCACGGCGCGCCTACTACGCACAGATTCTCGCCAATGTCAGCGATGCCATTATCATTCTCGATGCGAGCTTTCAGATCATCGAGTGGAATACCGCCGCCGAGCGCGTTTATGGCTGGACAGCACCGGAGGCATATGGCCGTCGGCTTGGGGAGCTGCTCGTCCCCCGCTATCTCGATGGGAGCACCAGTGCTGGCGCGTATGCAGCCCTAGAGCAGAACGGGGTGTGGACCGGGCTCGTCGCCCAGCGCCACCGCGACGGCCACGAGGTCATCATTGAGTCAGCGGTGCGCTACATGCGCGATGTGGCGGGACAGGTGATTGGGATGGTGGGGATCAACCGCGACGTGACGGCGCGCGAGGAGGCCGTGGCAGCGCTGCGGCGGAGCGAGGCCAACCTGCGCGCCTTCTTTGAGAGTGCGCCCGAGTCCCACTTCCTGCTCGACCGAGACTACCGCATCCTGGCCTTCAACCACGTTGCTGCCGAGCAGACTCGGGCAGTCTGGCAGGGGGAGGTGGCCGAGGGCAACTCCATCCTGCCCTACGTGAACCCCGCAAACCGTGACCTGTTTATCGCCAACTACCAGCGCTGCTTGCGGGGTGAGACCCTTCGCTATGAGCGTGCGGTGGCCTACCCCTCGGGGCAGACGATCTGGTACGAGCTGGCCTACACCCCGATCTTGCATCGCACCGACGGCGAGATCACGGGGGTGGCGTTCAGCGGTCTCGACGTGACCGCCCGCAAGCAGACCGAGCGCGCACTCGCCCATCGTGAGGCCCAGCTCGCCGGCATCATCGACTCGGCGATGGACGCGATCATCACGGTGGACGCCGAGCAGCGGGTCGTGCTGTTCAACCGGGCAGCCGAGCAGGCGTTTAGCTGTGTTGCCGCTGCTGTGTTCGGCCAGACCCTCGACCGCTTCATCCCGCCCGAGGTGCAGGTTGCCCACCGACGGCATATCCCGGCGTTTGGGCACACCGGCGTGACGCGCCGCTTGATGCACTCCCCCGGTGTGCTGGAGGCGATGCGCGCGGACGGAACACGCTTCCCCATTGAGGCGTCGATCTCGCAGATTAGCGTTGGGGGGGAGACCTTCTACACCGTCATCCTGCGCGATATGAGCCAGCGCAGGGAGCTTGAGGCGCAGCTGCTCCACGCGCAGAAGATGGAGAGTGTGGGACGGCTTGCGGGCGGGGTTGCCCACGACTTCAACAACCTGCTCACCGTGATCGGGGGTGTGACCGACATGGTGCGCGAGGAATTGCCAGCAGACCACCCCGTACAAGCGGATCTCATCGAGGTGAGCACCGCTGCGGAGCGGGCCGCAGCCCTCACCCGGCAGCTGCTCACCTTTGCCCGCCGGCAGATCCTCGCCCCGCGCGTGCTCGACATCAACGCCCTGGTGCAGGAGACGGCACCGCTGCTCCACCGCCTGCTCGGCGAGGACATTGAGGTGCTCTTCGACCTGCTGCCCGGCCCTATCTCGGTCCGCGCCGACCCCAACCAGCTCCAGCAGGTGCTCGTGAACCTGGCGGTCAACGCGCGGGACGCGATGCCAGAGGGCGGGCTTCTGCGCATCAGCACGCGGCTGACGACCCTGCCAGAGCTGGTGCAGGGAGCGGCTACCATGAGCAGCGCTGCCGTCAGCATCATCGTGCAGGACACCGGCGTGGGCATCCCCCCCGAGATACTGCCGCGTATCTTCGAGCCGTTTTTTACCACCAAGGGGGTGGGCCGTGGTACTGGCCTGGGGCTGGCGACGAGCTACGGGATCATCACGCAGCACGGCGGGTATATTGCGGTGCATAGCCGGGTTGGCGATGGTTCGGCGTTTACCGTCGCCCTGCCCACCGTAGATGAGATCCCGGAGGCGGACGCGTACCCCCCAACGATCAGCGCCCGCCCCGGCGGGAGCGAGACCATCCTGGTTGTTGAGGACGAGGGGGCGGTGCGCGCGTTTGTGGAACGCGTGCTGCGCTCGCTCGGCTACACCGTGCTCTTCGCCCAGCACGGGCTTGACGCGCTCCAGCTTGCCCACCGCGGGCTTGCGTTTGATCTGCTCCTGACCGATATGGTCATGCCGGGGCTCAACGGCAGCGAGCTCGCCGCCCGGCTCACCGCCCGCCAGCCGCGCCTGCGGGTGATCTACATGTCGGGCTATGCCGAGCATGCCACGCTTCCTAAGGAGTTGCTGGCGCAGGGCGTGGTACTCCAGAAGCCATTCACCGCGGGCACGCTGGCCCGGCTCGTGCGCACGATTCTGGAGCAGGCACCAGACGCGTGATCACATCCGTGGCTACACTTCAGGCTCATCGCGGCTGATGCTATGGGCCGACGGTTCGCTCCTGAAGTGCAAGGGGGGCACGGCCACGATCTGCGCCTCGAACCAGGCGACGACGGCCGCTGCCGTGAGGCGCGATGGTATCAGCACCGCTCCCCAATCCAGCATACCCCTACCCGGCCGGGTAGAATACGGGGTCATCATAGGGGTTCTGCCTGTCAACCGATCTCGCGTGACAATGCCATAATGGTATGACAATGATCGGCAGGAGCGGGATCGCCACAGGGCGTTGCTGGGGAACCTGCCGGTGGCCCGACACGATCAATCGCTCTCCACACCTCGGCCGCGCAATGGCATGCGGGGCCTCTCTGTCGTCCAGGGCCGAGCGCGGGGTCTTGCAGACCACGATCAGGCACAAGCGCCGCGATCGCGGATCTAGCATACAGGAGTATACGCGCATGAACACCGCAAACAGAACCGCCCTCATCAGTGCCTTTGTCGTCGTCATCGTGCTTTTTCTGCTCTTCAGCGCCGGGACGATGACCGGAGCAAGCATGGGCGGCGGGATGCTGGGCAGCGGAATGATGGGCGGTGTCAGCTGGATGTGGTTCCCCACCGTGCTGACGCTCGGCCTCGGTATCCTGCTCGGTTGGCTCATCTTCGGGAAGAATGGGTAACCGCGCCCACCCGCAATCGCATTGGCGTGAGTCGAGCGCTCGATGCGCCATGCGAGCTGTCGTAGCCTACTTACCTATGGAGGTTTCTATGCGAATCATCATGCTTGCCCTGATCGCCGTCGCGCTCGGCCTGTCTGCCGCCGCGCCTGCATCCGCCGCAGAGATGGAGCACTGCTCCCACGCGCCGACGATCGCCGCGCTGCGCACCTGCGTCCAGCACGCGATCGACCAGGGCCACATCGACAACCCGGGCGTTGGCCGCAGTCTGCTGGCCAAGCTCGACAGCGCCCAGAGGTCGGTGGATCGCAGCCAGCCAGCGGTCGCGATCAACAAGCTAGCGGCGTTCATCCACGAGCTTGACGCGCAGGCTGGCGCACACATCGAGACGGAGCACGCCGACCACATGCGTACCCACGCGCAGGAGGTCATTGTGGCGCTGAGCGCCTAGCCCGGCCAGAGCTTCCGGCCGGTCGATGTCGCCCGCGTCCGTGACCGGGCCAGCGGCCGTATCTGGCGCATCCTGGCCCATGATCTGAGCTTCGCCTACGAATTGATGCGATACCCCAACTGGTTCACCCCAGCGCCGATACGCTGCGCCCCGTGCTGCGGCACAGGCTCAGATACGCCTCGCACCAGTGCGCAAGGGCTTGGTGCGCAGGGCAGCCGTTGCGGAGCCAGATGTAGTACGCCGTCTCGCGGGTCTGCGCCTCACTTGGCGCATTGGAGTAAAACCAGGCGCAGCTCCCGGTTGCCGCGTCGTAGGGCAGGGCTCCGAAGGCATCCCGCCCCGGCGACGGCTGGGTATGGTGGTAGCACGCGGCGCGGAGCGGGCATGCATGCCCAGGACAGTACAGCATAGGGTGACTCCCGAGGGTAGTGGCGTACGTCCGCCGATTGTAGCACGGGCCGTCAACGGCGCTGATTGCTGGCGACGTAGGCACGCCTCGACCGCCCTCCCGTCACCGCTCCACGTCCTGCGCCAGCCGCACCAACGGCGCCTCGATGCGTCGCAGATCGGCATGAATCCAGGCCCTCGGTTTGAAGTGGTCTTGGTGTCGCTGATTCAGTGCGCGGTGCGCAGCGCGCGAACGCCAACGGGCGAGGTCAGTGATGACCTCGCCCGTTGCGTGAATGCCTGGCCCAGCAGGTTGCCCCGGTGGGCGGGGGCCTTATTTGCTGCCTGCGGCCGCGAGGGCGGTTACCGCCTGGGCCACCTGCACAAATTTATTCTCCGCGAGATCGCGGATGGTCACGATGTTCAGCGCCTTCTTCAGGGCCACCGCATCGGCGGCGCTGATCCCTGCGAGCGCGTCTACCGGGGCATCTGCCAGATCAGCGAACTCCCGCGACTCAAACGCCTTGTCAAAGTGGATGCCAATGTCAGCCATCGTCGTGCGCTCCTCTAGATACAAGCCGAAAATGTGAGAACCTCGACAGTATAGCCACGCCACATTACCAGTTACCTGGGACGACCGTGTCAGCTGTACGTTATTCAAGTCCAACCGTCCAGCCACCGTTTAGCGTACACCTACCGATTGTGTACTTTGTATCTGTCGCGCTGCGAGCCTCGTGCATGTTCAGAGCCCCGCTTGCGTACGGGCGCCGCCCGTGGTCGTTCCACGGGCGGCGCGTTGCGGCTCCGCCTCCTACCGGCTGTTGCGCAGCTTCACCTTCTGCTCGACAAGTGCCCCGACGCACTCGACGCCGCACGCCGACGCAACGGCCGTCGCCCGCACCTTGCCCTGGTCGAACTTGCCGCCCGCGGGCATAACTTCGGCCGACCAGGGCCGCGTGGTTCCATCGCACACGCCCACGAGAGCGCCCTCGCCCTCGACCGCGCGACGGCCCGCGCCCTGGCTGACCGCGACGAAGCCGTCGAAGCTGGCCCCCGCCGTGCAGATGTAGCTGCCCGTGATCGTGGCCACTCCGGTGCGCTGATCGACCTGGCCCTAGCG
>JAYUYB010000770.1:0-7027 GCA_043752655.1 Chloroflexota bacterium | reverse complement strand
CGCCGATGGTCCACGAGCGCCTGGAGGAGCTGCAGCAGGCCCCCGAGCTGCTGGAGTTCTTCTTCCGCGCCCCACCACCCGGCGACGGCGGCTACGACACGGCCATGCTCGTGCCCAAGAAGTTTGAACGGGCGCAGGCCCACGATCTGCTGCGCGCCATCCACGCCGCCCTAAACATGGAGCAGCACTGGACACCCGGCACCCTGGAGGAGACGCTGCGGGCGCTCTGCGCGAGCCTGGATGTAAAGGCTGGCCCGCTCTTCGGCGCGCTGCGCGTAGCTGTGAGCGGGCGCAGCGTGGCCCCGCCGCTCTTCGAGATGCTCACCGCCCTCGGCCGCGACGAAGTGCTGGCCCGGATTGCTGTGGCTGCGGAGGCTCTCGTATAGCCAATGCAAAATGCAAAATGCAAAAGAAGGACGCCGTTCCTGTTTTGCATTTTGCATTTTGCATTTTGCATTCACCATGACAAACTGGACCCACTCCATCCATCACGACGGCTCGCCGCTCTACGTGCGCTCGAACAGCGGCGCCCTGGGCGACACCGCGACGATCCGGCTGCGGGCCGACGTCGACGCGCCTATCACGGCAGTCTTTCTGCGCAGCTGCCCCGACGGCGAGCAGATCGTCGTGGCGATGCAGCCCGCCGAGTCCGATAGCGTGTGCCGCTGGTGGCAGGTGCAGCTGCCGCTCTACGCCCTGCGCACCGGCTACCGCTTCCTGCTGCGCACCCCAGCTGGCAGCCTCTGGTACAACGCCGCCGGCCTGCTGGCCCACTACCCCACCGACGCCAACGACTTCAAGCTGCTCGCCGACTACAGCGCGCCCACCTGGGTGCGCGACGCGGTGTTCTACCAGATCTTCCCCGACCGCTTCGCCGATGGCGACCCCGCCAACAATCTGCGCGACGGCCAGTACCACATCCAGGGGCGCCCTGTGCGCGCGCGCCGCTGGGGCGAGCCGCCCAGCAAGCAGCACGGCCCCGCCGAGTTCTACGGCGGCGACTTGCAGGGCATCGCCACGCGCCTGGCGTATGTGGCCGAGCTGGGGGCGAGCGCGCTCTACCTTAACCCGATCTTTCTGGCACCCAGCAACCATAAGTACGATGTGGCCGACTACACGCAGGTTGATCCGCACCTTGGTGGAGAGACGGGCCTGGCCACGCTGCGCCGCGCCCTCGACGAGCACGGAATGCAGCTGATGCTCGACATCGTGCCGAATCACTGCGGCGCCACCCACCCGTGGTTCGTCGCCGCCCAGGCCGACCCACAGGCGCCCAGCGCAGAGTTCTTTACGTTCCGGCGCCACCCGCACGAGTACGAGAGCTGGCTTGGCGTGAGCAGCCTGCCCAAGCTGGATTATCGCAGCGAGCGGCTGCGCGAGCTGATGTATGCAGGTCCCGATGCGATCATGCGCCGCTGGCTGCGCCCGCCCTATCGCATCGACGGCTGGCGCATCGATGTGGCCAATATGCTCGGTCGCCAGGGCCCATCGGATCTCGGCCACAAGCTTGGTCGGGGCATCCGCCGCGCCGTGAAGGCCGAGAACCCGGAGGCGTACCTGCTGGGCGAGCATTTCTTCGACGGCACACCGCAGCTCCAGGGCGGCGAGCTCGACGCCGCGATGAACTACCAGGGCTTCACGCTCCCCGTCTGGCACTGGCTGGCCGGCTTCGAGATCGCCGCCGCCTGGGACCCCACGTGGGTCGAGCCGCAGCCCATGCCCACGGCGGAGCTTGCCGCGCAGCTGTGCGCCTTTCGCGCCGCCATCCCCTGGCAGATCGCCACCCAGCAGTTCAACCTGCTCGGCAGCCACGACACGCCGCGCCTGCGCCATATCCTGCGGGGCGATCTGGCCCTCGTGCGCGTGGCGGCCACGCTGCTCTTCTGCTACCTCGGCGTGCCCTGCGTCTACTACGGCGACGAGATCGGCCTGGACGGCGCAGGCGACCCCGACTGCCGCCGCACCATGCCCTGGGAAGAGCGTGCGTGGGATCACGAGCTGCGGGCCTTCTACCAGCGCCTGATCCTGCTGCGCCGCACCGCCCCCGCACTGCGTTGGGGTGGCCTCCAGCTGCTCCACGCGGAGGGCAACACGCTGGCGTTTCAGCGCGAGGCCCCCGAGGAGCGATTGATCGTCGTGGCCCGCCGCGCCGCAGACGGGCTGGCCGCGCTGCCCGTGCGCCACGCCGGCCTCCCCGACGGGGCGCGGCTGCGCGAGCTGCTCTCCGGCGCCGAGGCCAGCGTACAGGGCGGTATGCTGCCCCTGGTTGGCCTCGCCGATGTCGGCGCGCAGATCTGGCGCATGGAGTGACGAGGAGACAAGGAGACCGGGAGACAGGAGCACTCATCGACGCCGTCAGGTGTCTCCTTGTCTCCGTGTCTCCGTGTCTCCTTGTCTCCCAACCAGCAGATTGGAACGCAACAATCCTCGCCAGCGTCTGAATGGTGGCAGCTACAGATAGCCCTGGAGGAAACCAATGCTCGCCCTTACCATACGCCGGTTCAGCTTCGCCTTTGCCCTTGTCATCTTCGCGACGGCGTCGCTGTTCCACCCGCTTAAGCCCGCATACGCCTGCTCGTGCGTGGCGCCCCGGCCGCCCCTGGAGGCGCGCAACGAGGCCCAGGCGGTCTTCTCGGGCACGGTAAGCAGCGTGCAGAGCGACGCGAGCGGCCTGCTCGTAACCTTCGACGTGGACGAGATCTGGAAGGGGCCTGAGGGCGCGCAGCTGACGCTTGCCACCTCGGGCAGCTCGGCCAGCTGCGGCTACGAGTTCGCCCAGGGCGAGCGCTACCTCGTGTACGGCTTCGCCCAGGAGGGGCGCCTGAACACCGGACTCTGCACACGCACGGCGACCCTGGCCAGCGCCGGTGAGGATCTGGCCGCCCTCGGGCCTGGCACCCCCGCGCCCGCCGCGCCCGCGCCCGAGCTGAGCGTCAGGGCGCCCTGGCTGCCCGTAGCCCTGGGCGGCGTGGCTGTGGCCGCCGTAGCCGCCGTGGCCCTCGTGGCGCTGCGCCGCCGCCGCGTTTGACTCCCGACTCTCACAGGGCTATAATGCCCGCGTGAATCGGCAGATTACGCGCCCTAATGGCGCAGACACAGCATGCAGGAGTAGCCTCAGATGAGCAATGTCCAGCCCCAGCGCGGCCGCAAGGTCGCTGCGCCAAAGCGCAATCCCCTGCTCCCCTTCTACCTTGGCGTGGGCGCCGTGCTCCTGATCGGGGCCGCCTTCCTGATCACCTACGTGGTGCGCAGCAACAGCAGCACAAGCCAGGTCGGCGAGCTGAATGTCCCCGTCGGCCAGACCGAAGATGGCTTCTGGTACAAGGGCAACCCCGACGCCGCCGTCAAGGTGATCGCCTTCGAGGACTTCCAGTGCCCCGCCTGCGGCTTCTTCAACAAGAATCTCGCCCCGATCATCATGCGTGACTATATCGAGACCGGGAAGGTCCAGTTTATCTACCACGAGTTCCCCCTGGACATCCACGAGCACGCGGTTGCCTCCGCCGAGGCCGCCCGCTGCGCCGGCGACCAGGACAAGTTCTGGCAGATGCACGATCTGCTCTTCCTGAACCAGGCGCAGTGGTCGCCGCTCAGCACCGTGAGCAATGTGTTCAGCGGCTACGCCGGCCAGCTCGGCCTGAACCGTGGCGCGTTCGACGCCTGCATGAGCGATGGCACCAACCGCGATGTGGTTGTCGCCGCCGGCGTGGCCGCCACCGCCGTAGCTGTGCAGGCCACCCCCACCTTCAACGTCAACGGCCAGCTTGTAGAGTCCGGCAACCTCCCCGCCGCCATCGACGCCGCCCTGCGCGCCGCCGGCCAGTAAAAGAACCGCTCTCCCCTTGAGGGAGCGGGGCAGGGGTGAGGGTCAGCGCGTTGACAGCGCATCGCCGCGCCTCTATAATGCCGCAGTTCTGGGCCATAACCACAAAAGCGAGTCAACGCCGTGCGTAGCAGAGAGCTAACATCCCTGATCCTGATCGTCGCCGTCACCGCCATGGCGCTCTGGATTATGTTCAACCCGAGCCAGAATGTCCTGGGCCGCGACACCAGCTTCCGCCTCGGCCTCGATCTTCAGGGCGGCATCCAGGTGCTCCTGCGCACCACCGACCCGAACGCCAGCCCCGCCGAGATGGAGACGGCCCGCCAGGTGATCGACCAGCGCGTCAATGCCCTCGGCGTCGGCGAGACGGTGGTGCAGCTCGCTGGCAACGACCGTATTATCGTTGAGCTCCCCGGCGTGGACAACCCCGATCAGGCCGTCGAGACGCTGCGTGGCACCGGCCGGCTCGAGTTTATCGACCCGCAGGGCCAGTACATCCCCGACGGCACTGTGGTGCGCACCTCTAACAGCCCCAACCCGCCCCAGCTCAACGCAACCGCGCCGCTCACACCCACGGCGGAGGCCCAGAGCCCGATCTTCGAGAGCATCACCGACGGCGCCGACCTCGACACCAGCTCCGTGCAGCCCTCGTTCTCGCAGTCTGGCGTCGCTGGCAGTCGGCCCGCCGTGTCGTTCGCCTTCACCGGCGATTCGGCCACACGCCTCGCGGCCTTCACCACCGCGAATGTCGGCCAGCCGATGTGTATCGTGCTCAACAACGAAGTCTTCAGCTGCCCTACTATCAACGCCGCGCTCAGCGATGGCGCCGGTGTGATCGAGGTGGGCAGCAACGCCGAGCGCGACACGATTCTCAGCCAGCTAAAATATGGCGCCCTGCCAGTGCCGCTTGTCGTCGAGACGACCCGCAGCGTCACTGCGACGCTCGGCCAGGAGTCGGTGCAGGCCAGCGTGATAGCCGGGATCGTGGGCCTGGTGGTTGTGGCGCTCTTTATGATCCTGTTCTATCGCCTGCCAGGCTTGCTCGCCACCCTGGCCCTGGCGATCTACACGCTGCTCAGCTTCGCGCTCTATAAGTTCATCCCGATCACGCTCACCGCCCCCGGCATCGCGGGCTTCATCCTTTCGATTGGCCTCGCCGTCGACGCCAACGTGCTGATCTTCGCCCGTCTGCGTGAGGAGTATCGCCGCGGCCGCGACATCCGTACCTCGCTTGAGCTCGGCTTCCAGGAGAGCTGGCCCGCCATCCGCGACTCAAGCGTCTCGACGCTAATCACCAGCGCGGTGCTGTTTATCTTCGGCAACAGCTTCGGCGTCAGCATCATCAAGGGCTTTGCCCTCACCCTTGGCCTGGGCATCCTGATCAGCCTCTTTACTGCGGTGGTGGTTACACGCACCTTCCTGCGCCTCGCCGCGCCGCTCTTCCGCGAGGATCGGGGCTGGATTTATGGCATCGACCGACGCATCCCGCCCACCGCCGCCACCGGCACGGCAGACTAGCACGCGGCCCCAGGGCCGTCGAAGTGAGAAAACGCTACCACCATGGATAAACTTGTCAGCCGCCGCTACTGGTGGTTCCTCGTCTCTCTGCTGCTGATCCTGCCGGGGCTCTACTTCCTGCTCCTATATCCGCTCGTCACCACGGGCCAGTTTCGTATCGGGCTTACCCCCAGCATCGATTTCAGCGGCGGCGCGCTCTGGGAGATCCGCTTCGCGGACAAAGCCCCCGGCGAGGTCGACTCCCAGGCTGTCGCCCAGGCCTTCGCCAGCAAGGGCTTCGAGGGAGCGGTGGTTCAGCTCAGCCAAGTAGAAGTTGATGGCCGCCAGGTTGCTGACGCACTGGTGCGCACCCGCCCGCTCAGCGAGGATGCGCCGCTCCAGGATCGGCAGGGCGTCGCGGCCGCGATGACGGAACAGTTCGGCACCAGCACCATCGAGCGCCTGGAGAGCGTAGGCCCCACCGTGAGCGCCGAGTCTACCCGCAGCGCCGTTGTGGCTGTGGCAGGCGCCTCGCTGGCGATCCTACTTTACCTCACCTGGGCCTTCCGCAAGGCGCCCCATCCCCTGCGCTACGGTGTGTGCGCTATCCTCGCCATGCTCCACGATGTGCTCGTGGTGCTCGGTGTGGCGGCCATCCTCAGCGCCTTCAGCCCGCACTTCGAGGTGGACGCGCTCTTCCTCACCGCGCTGCTCACTATCCTCAGCTTCTCCGTCCACGACACGATCGTGGTCTTCGACCGCATCCGCGAGAACCTGATCGAGCGCCGCCCCGGCGAGAGCTTCGACGGGATTATCAACCATAGCATCGTCCAGACGCTGCCGCGCTCGATCAACACGCAGCTCACAACCTTCTTCACGCTCACGGCCCTGCTGCTCTTCGGCGGCGAGTCGATCCGCAACTTCGTCCTGATCATGCTGATCGGCCTGTTGAGCGGCACCTACTCCTCAATCTTCAACGCCGCCCAGCTGCTGGTTGTCTGGGAGCACCAGGAGTGGAAGAACTGGTTCGGCCGTGGTCGCAATCGCGGCGAAGAGGCTAGCGCCGCTGCCTGATAGCCGATAGGCCGCATGAAAACCGTCCCGCCACTGTCCATCAAAGATTCAGACTGGCTGAAACTGCGCGCCGCGCTCTGGCCGGATGCTGCCGCTGACGAACACCTTGAAGAAATGGCCAGTCTCTTGGCCGAACCCGAGAAGTTCATCCAGTTCATCGCCCGCGATGCAGAGAGTCAAGCCTTGGGGTTCATCGAGGCGTCTATCCGCAACGACTACGTGAATGGAACAGATACATCACCTGTTGCGTTCCTCGAGGGCATCTTTGTCAAACCAAACGCACGGCGAAGCGGCGTTGCCAGGGCGCTCGTGCACGCGGTTAAGGCCTGGGCCAAATCCAAAGGTTGCGCGGAGTTCGCTTCAGATGCGCCCATCAGAAATCGCACAAGCCATGCCGTTCACAGGCATCTCGGATTCACAGAGACCGAGCGGGTCGTGTATTTCAACATGCCGTTGAAGTAGCAGCAGGCGGCCTTACCCCTCACTCATTTGTAACGGGCGATCTGAAGGTGCGGCCAGCGGTAATCCAAAATGTCACTACGGGCGCGCCCGCACAATCCCAAGCGCCTGCGGGATGTAGCCAGGAAACACGCCCCCCAGATCAGGATTGCCCAGACGCAGCTGCACGATCTC
>JAYUYB010000769.1:0-2807 GCA_043752655.1 Chloroflexota bacterium | reverse complement strand
CGTCATCGACCACCAGGATGGTACGCTGCTCCATCGCGTCTCCTCACCATTATCTGGCGCTTGCGGCGGCCGCCGGGCTGCGCAGCTCCGTGAAGCGCGCGGCGACATCCTCCAGCGTCAGTTCGCCGATATGCACATAGCGTATGCGGCCCTGCGGGTCGATGAAGAAGCTGGTGGGCAGGGGGAAGACGCGGTAGGCGTTCGTCACGTCGCCCTCAACGTCGAGCGCGATGGGGTATGTAACGCCGTACTGCTCCAGGAAGGCACGGATCTTCGCCTCGTCGCCACCCTGAGCCTGCTCGTCGTCGGTGAGGTTGACGCCGATGACGGCGAGGCCCTCGCTGCCGTACTGAAGATGGGCCTGCTCAAGGGCCGGAAGCTCACGCTTACAGGGCTCGCACCAGGTGGCCCAGAAGTTTAGCAGCACGACTTTGCCGCTGTAGTCGGTAAGGTTGATGGCTCCGCCGTCGAGGGCGGGGGTGCTGAAGGTGGGGGCTGGCCGGTTGACCTCGGACATCGCGGTGCCCTGAGGGGCCGCGTTGCGCCCAGTGAGCACCCAGATCGTCGCCACAAGGAGTAGGGCCATAACAGCACCGCCGAGCGCAAAGATTCGCTCGCGTGGGGTCAGGCTGCGCCGCGCCGCTGCATCGGCGGCCTCGTGTGCAGGGATCTCACTGAGGCTGGCGTCGTAGGCTTTGCGCCGCTCGGGGCTGGAGAGAATGCCGTAGGCGCGCTCTAGCTCGGCGCTGCGCTCGGCGGCCACACGCTGTAGCTCCGGGTCGAGCTCGGCAACGCGCTCCGGGTTGTAGCGCTCGCGCTGACGCTGGAAGGTAGCGTCGATCTCGGCCTGGCTCGCGCTGGACTCAAGCCCAAACAGTGCGTAGTAGCTGCCCATGGGGTGTCTCATTTCCCGGCTATTGTAGCATAGCTTTTAACTTTTTAAAGCCCCCAATGGTTAAAAGTTAAAAGGAGATGACATTACTGGCCATACTCGGCGATCAGCTGGCGGGCCTGAAAGACAAGGCCGGGGTCGGCGTTGGGCTGCACCACCAGGCGCTGCCACTGCTCCAGAGCCTGCTGTTGCTGGGGTGGGTCGCTGAGCGCAAGGCAGAGGCCGTTGCTGATCAGGACGCGGCCTTCGTCGGGGCCGAGCTGCACGGCCCGCTGCGCCTCGACGATTCCCTGCTGCACGAAGCTCGGGTCGTTGATACCCTGGCCGTAGTAGCAGAGGCTGGCGGCGAGGTCGGCGCGGGCCACCGGGTCCTGGGGGCGCAGCTCGCTAGCCTTGCGGTAGGCGTCGGCGGCCTCCAGCCAGCGTGGCAGCCGCTCGATGTAGACGCTCTGGAGGCTCTGGTCGCCGCTGGTCAGGCGCTCGCGCACCACCACCAGGCTATTGTAAAGCGCGTTGCCGAGCTCGACCCAGGCGTTCGGATTGTCGGGCACCTGCTCGGCCACCTGGCGCGCCGCCGTGATCTGGGCCTCGAACTGGTTGATCACCTCGGCCACATTCGGCGTGGGTGCGGCCGTCGGGGCATTTGGGTCAAGAATCTGCGGGCCACCGCTGTTCGCCACAGGCGCCGGCGCGTTCAGCACGGTGGTGATCAGCGTCACCAGGACAATCGCAAACGTGGCGGTGGCCACGATCAGCGCGGGGGCCACCCAGATAGGCACAGCCGAGCGGCCCGCGTTGCGGCCCATGCTACGCGAGGCCCGGCTGGGCGGCAGCACTGGCTGCGCATTGAAGCCAACTGGGCGCTCCTGGCGCTTGGCGGGCGGCAGCGGTCGGTAGTCGATCAGGAGCTCGTCGGGGGGCGCATCGCTATCGGCGACGGCGGTCTGGAGCAGAACAGGCGTGCCGCGCTCGGCAAGCTCAAGGTCGTAGGCGCGGCGGCGCCCGGGGTCGCCCAGCAGCGTAAAGGCGCGCTCGATCTCGTCGCGGCGGCGGCGGGCGAGGGCCTGTAGCTCGTCGGCGGCGTCCTCAAGCTTGGCCGGGTCGTAGCGCTGGCGGAGGCGCTCGTAGGCGGCGCGGATCGCGTCGGCTTCAGCGCGCGGGTGGACTTGCAGTGTCTCGTAGTGGTCTTGCATAGGGTACAGGGGACAGGGAACTGGGTACAGGGCGGAGGGCTCGTTGTCCACAGATTACGCCAGCTAAACCACCAAGCCCACGAAGGTCGTCCTGCTGCGCGCTCCGCTTCGTGGGCCTTGTGGGCTTGGTGGTGTAAATCAAGGGCTATTTCCGCCGCAGTGTTCTAGGTGCTGGGTGCGGCGTCGGCCCAAACCATTGCATACGCCCGCTTCATGCTACGCGCTGCCTGCACCCTGTGCCCTATCTCCTGTTCCCTGTTCCCTGTTCCCTGTTCCCTGACAGAAAGCCCGCCTGGCAATGCCAGGCGGGCTTTTGATTGTCGGTGCAAGTAGCTGATGCCGCGCCGTGGCGCGGCATCAGCTATTAACTACTTCTGCTTCCGGCGGCGCACCAGTCCGACGCCGAGCAAACCGATCGCCATGAGGCCGAGTGTGGCCGGCTCGGGCGTTACCGTCTCGGGCGCGAAGCCCTCGAAGTCGCGGGCGCTGTAGAACTCCGAGTTCGCGTACCCGCTCTTCACGATCACGGTGCCGACGACGTCGCCGATGCCGAACGTGACGGCGGCATTGGGCGCCATGATGCTGCCGTGGACCGGGCCGCCCAGAACAAGGTCGATCTGCTGGTTGAAGTTCCAGAGCGCGTAGGAGGCGCCGGAAGGCGTGTTCTCGTTCGTGCCCGTCTGGCAAGAGGCTTCGTTACCCGCCTCGGTGCAGCCGAAGTA
>JAYUYB010000768.1:0-2808 GCA_043752655.1 Chloroflexota bacterium | reverse complement strand
GCAGGCGCTGGTCGCTCGGATCGATCATGGGAGCCTCCGCGTGGCATTGTACCATAGGGCAAATGGGGCGCTGATAGCGCTAACAAGGCTTTACAATGCCATGAATCAACATGCGCAAACATGTCAAGCATTATCATGCTGCTATCATGTGGTTCCAGGGCCTACGCAGGGGCGTAGTACACGCACAGGTGTTTGCTAGTGGATGCTGTAGGAGCCCTCTGGGCAGGGCCTGGCCAGCGGGCTGCTGTGGCGCATGGATACTATTTACAAACAGGACTCGACAGCATGCCGGGGCCATGCTATAGTATAAAGACTTACACTTTTAGAGAGGAAATCTAGCGCAGGTCGCTATGACAGATCAGAAGGCTGGCAAGGAGCCGCTCATGGAGCTCGATCTTTCTAGCAAGCGAGCAAAGAAGCTCATCCGCGAGCATGGCCTCACCGACGAAGAGATTCAACAGATCGTCGCGTCGGCTCGCATCAACCTTGCCACGTTTGATCCCGAGTACCGCACCAATGTCACGCAGATCGCCGAGGATCTGGCCAAAAGTCGCCCCACAATCTACGGCTGGGCTGACCGCGCCATCGCCGCAACCATTCACTCCCTGCGCAACATACGCACTGGGCGCCCGCCCAAAGAGCGCGAGCGAAACAACGGCGTCGACCAGTAAAGGCGCCCCTGGCGCTGCGTCGGGGCAAGAAATAGGCCGGAAATCCGCATAATCTGCGGATAGAACGTCCGGCACGCGGGCTTTGCATCCGTCCTCCCAACGACCGCCGGTCACACCATCGTTTGCCGCATATGTCATAATGCTAGATGCCACGCGCTCGGCCCTCTGCCAGGCGCGCTGTAAGGAGAACCGGCCCTATGAGCAGTAGCAAGCTGAAGAACCTGCTTGGTCGCTTCCGCAACGTCGAGAGCGTCGAGCTCGCCGCCGTGGTCGCCACCGATGGGCTACTGATCGAGAGCATCGCCGGCCCCGGCGTCGATGTAGATGCGGTCTGCGCCGTGGCCTCCAACGGCCTCGCCATGGCCGACGCGCTCGGGCGCGAGATCGACAAGGGCGGCACCGTGCAGACGATGCTAGAATATGATCACGGCATCGTGCTGATCGAGCCGATCAGCAACGATGCGATGTTGCTACTGCTGGCCAATACCCGCGATGATCTTGGCTATGTGCGCTTCCTGGTGGCCCGGCACCGCGAGGATATGCTGGACGCACTGAGCGCGATCTGAGGGCTATGTGCTATAATTTCGGGGAGCGCGTAACGCCTGAACCCCCGACTAGCGCCATATCAAGGTAGGCCGCGATGGATCCACAGCTGACAAGTATTATCGTCCCCACCGAAGAGCTTCGGCAGATCGAGGAGTGCCTGCTCCGGCTCGTCGAGGACACCGGCAGCGATTATGCGCTTCTGCTCGATAAGAGCGGCCAGGTGATCTCCTCTAAGGGCGATGGTGATCGGCAGGATATCACCGCCCTCGGCGCCCTGATCGCCGGCGTGTTCGCTTCGTCCCGCGAGGTGGCCAAGCTGCTGCGCGAGCGCGACTTCCGCGCCTCGTTCCAGCAGGGTGTGCGCGAGAATATCTTTATCGCCCTGATCGAAGAGCAGTGGATTCTCTGCATCATCTTTAACAAGGGCACCCATATCGGCCTCGTCAAGGTGCTTACCAAAAAAGCCACCGACGAGCTAGCCTCGGTGCTTGAGCGCGTGCGGCAAACGCACAAGGCCCGCGATGAGGTGCTCGGCTCGTCGTTCCGCACCTCGATGGAAGATACCATCGACCTGCTCTTCCGCGACTAGCCGCGCCCACGCTGCCCCACTGACAGCCATGCGAGAGGATCTATGGCGCTGATTAACGTTGCCGCACGTGAGATTCACTGCAAAATCGTCTACTATGGCCCCGGCATGTGCGGCAAGACGACAAACTTGCAGTACATCCATAGCCAGGTGCCCAAAGATGTCAAGGGCGACCTGCTCTCCATCGCCACCGAGACCGAGCGCACGCTCTTTTTCGACTTTCTGCCGCTCGATCTTGGCAAGGTGCGCGGCTTTCAAACCCGCTTTCATCTTTACACCGTCCCCGGCCAGGTGCTCTACGAGCGTACCCGCGTGGCTGTGCTCAACGGCGTAGACGGCGTGGTCTTCGTGGCCGACTCCAACAAGAGCAAGATGCAGGAGAATGTCAACTCGCTGCGCGAGCTAGCCCAGAATGTTACCCGGCAGAACAAAAAGTTCGCCGAGTTTCCGATGGTGATGCAGTACAACAAGCGTGATCTGCCCAAAGAGGTGCTCGCCTCGGTTCAGACGATGGACCACTTCCTTGGTGTCACTAAGATGAATTGGCCGCGCGTCGAGGCCGTCGCCACCAAGGGCACAGGCGTTTTTGAGACGCTTCGCGCCATCAGCCGCGCGGTGATCGGCAAGCTGTAACCCTATGGCGCTCGCAGGCGACCTGAGCGAGTTTCCGCTCACCGATATTATCCAGCTCGTCGATCTGAGCAAGAAGACCGGCGGCGTCCATATTCGCGGCCAGCGCACCGGCCAAAGCTTCGATGGCTGGCTGTTCTTCCGCGATGGCAAGATTATCGGCGCCACCCTCGGCGGCCTAGCCCCGCTCGATGCGGTCTACACCTTCTTCAGCTTCACCTCCGGCCCCTTCCAGTTCCACGAGGATAAGCGCCTCGCGACCCCGATGCTCAGCGTCTCCAACGAGGTGATCATCATGGAAGGCGTGATGCGCCAGGACGCCTGGGCCGACCTACAGCGCGTCATCCCTTCGCTTGCTATGGTGCCCCGACTTGT
>JAYUYB010000767.1:0-2809 GCA_043752655.1 Chloroflexota bacterium | reverse complement strand
CTCGCCCTGGAGCACGAGGCAACCTGGAAGGAGACGCTGGTGCTGGCAGAGGGCGTGCTCGACACTACCCGGCGCCTCCTCAGCCCAGAGGCTGCCCGGGAGGCGTCCCGGCGCGGCCGCGCCCTCAGCTGGGAGGCGGCGGCCGATCAGCTGCTGGGAGAATAGCCGATAGCCGATAGCCGATAGCCGATAGCCCGCACCGTCTACCGCACGCCGTGGCCTACGTCATGGTCGGCAGGCGGGCGCGTGAACGCGCGCCGTGGGGGCGCGGTGCGCCGGGCGCCCGCCTGCGCGGGCGGGTCCGGACGCGTCGGCAAGTGACAGGCGATAGGTCGCTTTCAAGGGTGCGGCCGTCAAGAGCAACGCCTCCTCCAGATCCCACAGGTGTGTAACGGGTAACGCTTTTAGGGGCGCATAGCGCCGCTCGGCTTCCGCAACACTGCGCTCTTGCTGCGTGATATACATAACCTCGAGCGAACACATCCACGGGATGATCACCGCTTCGGTTCGCAGTACCTGCTCAACCCGTTCAGCGCCTAGCTCATTTTCGATAAGCGTCAAGAGTGCTGATGTATCTAGGAGATACGCCGCGCTACTCACGGGCACGATCCGCCGCACGGTTTGCTAACAAACGCTCTGTCAACTGCTCGACTCGCCCGCTCCCACGCAGCGCCCGAATGGGGTCCTGCGCTACGGGGATCACCCGAATTGTTTCGCCATCATCAATCCACACCAACGAGTCGCCTTCGTTGATCTGATAACGCTTGCGAATTGGTGCGGGAATCACCGTTTGTCCGCGCTTGGTCACAGAAGTTTGCATGTGGTGCTCCTCTCATATGCAATGCATCTTGCCAGTATACAAGACGCTTTGCCGCTTCATAAGACATTTCACCCCCCACCAGTGATGTAGAAGAAGCCCATGGCCGTGATGGCGTACACGGCGAGCAGCTGCGCGCCCTCCAGCCAGTTGCTCTCGCCGTCTAGCGAGATGATCGCGGCGAGCAGCACGGAGAGGCCGAGCGTGGCCACCTCCAGAATGCTGAAGAAGAGCGTCATCTCGGGGCCGAAGAGCAAGCTGATGAAGACCAGCAGCGGCGCCACGAGCAGCGCCACCTGCATCGAGGAGCCGAGCGCGATCGTAAACGCCAGCTCCATCTTGTTCTTTAGCGCCATCTGCACGGCCACAATATGCTCGGCCACATTGCCCACCAGCGGGATGATGATGATGCCGATGAAGAACTCGCTCAGGCCCAGCGCCTCTGCGAACGGCTCCACTGTGCCCACCAGAAACTCGCTGAGGAAGACGATTCCGAGGGTGGCGACAGCCAGCACGCCAACCGCTGTGCGTACGCTCCACTTTGCCGTGTGCTGCGCCTCCTCGTCGGTGCGGTCGTCCACGCCCACCGGGCCGCCCAAGCCCCGTTCAGGCTGCCGAAACGAGAAAATCAGGCTAAACACATAGAGCACGATCAGCACGCCGGCCACGCCGAGGCTCAGCGAGTTGAGCGCCGGGTCGTCGATCAGGGTGTCGAAGACATCCAGCGTGCCGAGGTCGATCTGGCGCAGCACCTCGAACAGCGTAGGGATCATCAGGCCGATCACGGCCAGGGTCATCATTGAGGCCGAGATCCCGGCGCCCCGCCGGTCGAAGCTCTGGATGCCGTGCCGCAGGCCGCCCAGCAGCAGCGAGAGGCCGAGGATCAGCAGCAGGTTGCCGAGGATCGACCCCGTGATCGAGGCCTTCACCAGCTCGATCTTGCCCTGTGAGAGCGCCACGATGCAGATGATCAGCTCGGCGGCGTTGCCAAGCGTGGCATTGAGCAGCCCGCCCACCTTCGGGCCAGTGTGGATCGACAGCTCTTCTGTGGCCTGGCCGAGATAGCCCGCCAGGGGGATGAGGCCTAGACAGCAGACCACAAACAGCGCCAGTTCGTTCTTGATGCCAGGGATAAATTCAAGCGCAAACGCGATCGGCACAAAGATCAGCATCAGTCGCAGCCACTTCATTGCATCCCTTTCATCACAAACCCGGCTTGAGCCGACCCTGTTCCCTGTCCTCTGTCCCCTGTTCCCTGCCTACAAGCTCCGCACTGATCGCCCAGAGCCGCGCCTGCGCTGCGCGATCATACGACTGGGCCGAGCTTGTGCGCTGCTTGCGGTTTGCATAATACTTGCCCGTAATCCCTTCGACCTCCGGGTCGGCGGCAAGGTAGACTGACGTCTGGGCGCCCTGCTCCGGCGTCAGGATGAAGGGCCGCGCGGCGCGGAAGAAGAGCGCCACTGCGCCGCCGTTATTCTGCGCGAAGTTCGTGCCCACAAAGCCGGGGTGCAGG
This sequence comes from Chloroflexota bacterium, assembly GCA_043752655.1. Lineage (GTDB taxonomy): Bacteria > Chloroflexota > Chloroflexia > Chloroflexales > Chloroflexaceae > OHK40. Next base: position 476 of record JAYUYB010000767.1, on the reverse strand, counting down.
CAGTTCGCCGTCACGCCGCTGCCCTCCAGGCGGCGCGCAAGCTCGTAGCTAAAGAGGATATTGGCCAGCTTGGAGGCGCCGTAGGCCTGGAAGCCGTTGAAGCGCCTTGCGCCCTGAAGATCCTCGAAGTTGAGCTCGGAGCCAACATGTGCGCCTGATGCGACCGTGACAACCCGCGCGGGCGCCGAGGCTCGCAGGCTGTCGAGCAGCAGGTTGGTGAGCAGGAATGGCGCCAGATGGTTCACGGCGAAGGTCTGCTCGTAGCCGTCAACCGTGAGCTCGCGCCCGTTGGCGTAGAGGCCGGCGTTGTTCACCAGCACGTGGAGGCTGCTGTGGCGAGCCAGGAACTCCTCGGCTGCGCGCCGCACCTCCGCGAGGACGGCAAAGTCGGCCAGGATCAGCTCGACGTTTGGGTTGCCGCTCTGCGCGGCGATGGCGGCGCGCGCGACCTCGCCACGCTCGCGGCTGCGCGCCAT
>JAYUYB010000766.1:0-2809 GCA_043752655.1 Chloroflexota bacterium | reverse complement strand
CTCAAGCGCGCCGAGGCCGTGCTTCAGGATGCCAACGACGAGCTGGAGCGGCGGGTGGTGGCACGCACGCAAGACCTGGCACGGGCCAATGCGGCACTGCAGTCAGAGATTGTGGAGCGGGGGCGCGGCGAGCAGGCGCGCGAGCAACTGCTCCAGCAGCTCGTCACCGCCCAGGAGGAGGAGCGCCGTCATATTGCCCGCGAGCTCCACGACCAGATGGGCCAGAATCTCACGGCCCTGATTCTGGGCATCAAGGCGCTCCAGGGCAACGGCTCGGACAGCGACGGCGCCGCCGAGCGCATCCGGCAGCTCCAGGCCTTGGCGGTGCAGATCGGCCAGGAGGTACGCAGCCTGGCGGTGCAGCTGCGCCCCTCGGTGCTCGATGATCTGGGCCTGCTGCTGGCGCTCAGCAACTACGTGGAGCAGTGGTCGGCGCGCGCCCACATCGCGGTGGATCTGCATAGCGACGGGCTCGACGTGGGGCGGCTGTCGCTGGCGGTGGAGACGACGCTCTACCGGCTGGTGCAGGAGGCGCTTACGAATGTGCTCAAGCACGCCGAGGCGTCCCAGGTGAGCGTGATCATCGAGCGGCGCGCCGACGAAGTGCGCCTGATCGTCGAGGACGACGGGGTAGGGTTCAGCGCGCCGACAGCGCCGAGCGAGCCGGGCAACGCGCCGCAGCTGGGGCTGATCGGGATGCGCGAGCGGGTTGTGCTGCTCGGCGGCAGCCTGACGATCGAGTCGGCGCCGGGCAGCGGCACCACGATCTTTGCCCGCATCCCGCTGCCTGGAGCATAGCATGGAGGCCGCGATGGCGCCTGCGAGAATCTTTCTGGTCGATGATCATATGGTGGTGCGTGAGGGGCTCAAGACGCTGATCAGCGCCCAGGCCGACATGCAGGTGATCGGCGAGGCCAGCGAGGGCGTGACGGCCTGTGAGCAGATCCAGCTCTGCCAGCCCGACGTAGTGATTATGGACATCTCGATGCCGACGATGAACGGCATCCAGGCCACCGAGCGGATCAGGCAGCTGTGCCCCGAGGTAAAGGTGCTGGTGCTGAGCGTCCACGACGACACCAGCTACCTGCGGCAGATGCTGGCGGTGGGCGCCTCGGGCTACATTCTTAAGCACACGGCCGCCGACGCGCTGATCCAGGCGATCCGCATCGTGGCGGCGGGCGGCATCTACCTGGAGCCGTCGCTCGCCGAGCATGTGGTGGGGCGCTACGTGCGCCGGCCCGCCGCCGCCACCGAGCTGCTGGGCGCCGAGCTGAGCGTGCGCGAGCGCGAGGTGGTGCAGCGCGTGGTGCAGGGCTACAGCAATAAAGAGATCGCCACGCAGCTGAGCCTGAGCGTGAAGACCGTCGAGACCTACCGTGCCCGCGCGCTAGAGAAGCTGGGGCTTACCAGCCGGGCTGCCCTGGTGCGCTACGCCCTGGAGCGTGGCTGGCTGCGTACGACCTGAGATAGCCGATAGCCGTCTGGACCGCGAACCACCGCGAACCCTCTGGACCGCGAACCACCGCGAAACCACATGGGCGTGGCCGGTTTCGCGGTGGTTCGCCCCCTTTCGCGCCGTTCGCGGTCCAGACGGTTCGCGCCGTTCGTGGTCCAATGCGCGCCGTTCGTGGTCCAAATGGCTCGGGCGCTCACCTCAGCGCATGCGCGCGATCACCAGCTCGGCGGTGGTGCGCAGGGCGCGCTCGCGGTCGGGGCCGAGGGGCGGGCCAAGGTTGATCTGCGTCACGCCGCGCTCGGCGAGCCAGCGCAGCCGCGCCACCATCGCCTCTGGCTCGCCGTAGATCGCCAGGCGATACATGGGCGGAGTGAGTAGCTCCATCGCGTGCTCCATGTCGCCCGCCTGCCAGGCGGCCCGCACCGGGTCAAAATCGGCGGGGGTAAGCCCGATGGGCGCCAGGGTCTCGGCGCGCAGCGAGGGGCCGTAGTAGGCCACCAGGTAGCGCAGAGCTGCCTCCGCCTCGCGCTTGGTCTCCGCCACCGACCACCAGACGCACGCCGCCAGATCGAAGCCCGCCAGATCGCGGCCGGCGCGCTCGGCCCCGGCGGCGACGCGCTCGCGCACGAAGTCGATTGTCTCGGGCGGGAAGAGGATGGGCAGGCCGCCATCGCCAAGCTCGCCCATCAGCTCTAGCACGCGCGGGCCCTGGCCGCCGATGTAGAGCGGGACGGGCTGCGACGCCACGGGGAAGCGCAGCCGGGCCTGCGCTTCCCAGCCAGGGAAATGCTCGCCAACGTCGCCTGCCTGCTCGCCGCGCAGCAGGCGGCGCAGCAGGCTCACGGCTGCGGCGAGGCCTGCGACGGGCCGCCGCTGGCGCTGGCCGATCCACTCCAGGTACGGCGGGTCGCCGGGGCCGATGCCGAGCACGAAGCGCCCGCCGCTGAACTCCTGGAGGCTGGCGGCGGCCATCGCCAGCTCGGCCGGGCTGGTGCTGAAGGGGTTCACGATGCAGGTGCCCACACGGATGCGGCTGGTGGCGGCGGCCACGGCGGTAAGCGTCACCCAGGCGTCGCGCTTCATCAGATCCTGGCAGTACCAGAAATCGTCGAAGCCGAGCTCCTCGGCGAGCTGGGCCCAGCGCACCACCTCGCGGATGGGGCCAGAGTCGCTGTTGAAGCGGATGCCGAAGCGCATTTGGCGGTGTGTCTCCGTTTGCAGACAGGCAGGGACGCGCTATAGCGCGTCCGTACAATGGGCGGCGGCTATCGGCTATCGGCTATCGGCTATCGGCTATCGGCTATCGGCTATCGGCTATCGGCTATCGGCTATCGGCTATCGGCTATCGGCTAT
>JAYUYB010000765.1:0-2811 GCA_043752655.1 Chloroflexota bacterium | reverse complement strand
CTTCCTGGCCGCGCTCGATGCCACGCACATGGAGGCGGCGGTGGCTGGCCTGGGCCGCCCGCTGCTGATCTGCCACGCGCCGGGCGACCAAGTGGTGAGCATCGACAACGCGGCGCGGCTCTACCAGCTGGCCCACCACCCCAAGAGCTACCTCTCGCTAGACGACGCCGACCATCTGCTCTCACGCAAGCAGGATGCGACCTACGTAGCGGGCCTGATCGCCGCCTGGGCCGCGCGCTATCTCCCCGCCGCCCCGCCCGCGCAGCCGGAGGTGGAAGCATCGGATGAGACTGTGGAGGTGAGCGTTGGCGCCAGCGGCTACACCAGCACGGTGCTGGCCGGGCGGCACACGCTCATCGCCGACGAGCCCGCCAGCGCGGGTGGCGCCGATCTGGGGCCGAACCCGTACCAGTACCTGCTGGCCGCCCTGGGCGTATGCACCGCGATCACCCTGCGCATGTACGCCGACCGCAAGGGCTGGCCCCTGGAGGGGGTGCGCGTGCGGCTTCAGCACGCCAAGATCCACGCCGCCGACTGCGCCGAGTGCGAGACCAAAGAGGGCAAGATCGACCGCATTGAGCGCAGCCTGGAGCTGCAAGGCCCCCTGGACGACGCGCAGCGCGCTAGCCTGCTCGCCATCGCCGACCGATGCCCCGTCCATCGCACCCTGCACGGCGAGATTGAGGTGCGAACGACGCTTGGCTGACGGTGGACGGTGGACGGTGGACGGTGGACGGTGGACGGTGCGGTCTATCGGGTATCGGGTATGCTCTGCGGATACGGACAGGTTGCGCAGAAAGCTTTTGCATCTTGTATTGCAGCGCGTTCGGCCTGTCCCCTGTCCCCTGGCCCCTGTCTCCTTGCACTCACCGTTGCACCTGGAAGCGCACCACGCGCACCTGCGTGCTCGTAACGCCCTCGGCGACCATGGTGTAGACGCCGTCGACGAGGCTTGCGTTGGCGGTCACGCTCCAGCTGGCGATGCCGATCTGGTTCGCCTTCACGTCGCGGCCGTCGGCGGTGATAGTGATAATCTGGCCGTCGGGCCGGTGGATCCAGATCCCGATGCCTTCAAGCGGCAGAAAACCGCTGGCGTTGAAGGCGAAGCTCGTGCCGGGCGGGCCCAGAGCGGGGCTCACCGTGGCGTTGGTGGTGGGCAGCGGCGGCGCCTGCACCGCGCCCTGGCGCACCTCGAAGGCCGCGATCCGTGTGACCCGACTGTTGACGCCTGCCGCCACAGCGATGTAGCGCCCGTCGGGGGTGCTCGCGCCCGTGCGCACGATCCACTCCAGCCCCCCGCTCCGATCAGCGAAGTACTCGACGCGCCCACCAGTGTCGGTCGTGAGATCCGAGACGCTGCCATCGGGCGCGTGCAGCCAGATCGCGACCCGCTCGATCGGCTGGAAGCCGCTGGTGCGAAATGCGAAGAGCGTGCCTGGCGGGCCAAGGGGTGGATTCACGGACACATTGTCGCCGGGCTGCGGCGGGAGCAGGTCTGTTGGCGTGGCGCCCGCCTGCACGATGAAGCCGATGCGGCGGCGGATCTGCCCGCTGATGTTTGCCGCCTCGGCGACGTAGATCCCATCTGCCTCGTTGCTCGGCGTGGTGTAAACCCAGCGCACTGTGCCGCCAGCGTCGGCGACAAGCGACACGTCCTGACCCCGGTTGTCGGCGAAGCGCGTCCTGCTGCCGTCGGGGGCCTGGAAGGTAACGCGCACGATCTCGTTGGCCGCAAAGCCCACCGCCGTAAAGCTGTAGGCCGTGCCGGGCGGGCCGAGATCGGGCGTTACTGTGTCGCCAAGGGCCTGGGCGGGCGCGGCGCTGGCCAGAGCAAGCCCGGCCAGCAGAAGGGCCGCAAGCGCGCGTAGCCAGCGTCGAGTGAGCATAGGTGATCCCTTTGTTACGCCCTGCGTGCGCTGGCGCTGCGCTCGTTGTTGTCGGGCAGGAACAGCGAGAGCAGGAACGAGACGATCGACACCACAATCGCGCCCCAGAAGGCGGGCCAGAAGCCGTTGACCACGAAGCCGATCCCGAGCATCTGGGCGAACCACGACGCTAGCGAGAAGCAGATCCCGTTGATCACCAGGGTGAAGAGGCCAAGGGTCAGCAGCACCAGCGGGCAGGAGAGCAGCGTGATCAGCGGGCGGATAAAGGCGTTCACCAGGCCGAAGACGACCGCCATCAGCAGCACGGCGATCGTGCCGTTCTGGTCGGTCACGTCGATGCCGGGCACGGTCCACGCGGCAACCGCCAGCGCAATGGCCATCACGATCCAGCGCAATAGCAGACGCATCACAGCTCCTTGTTGCAGCAGGCAAATGGTAGCAGGCAGTATACAAGCATTCCCGCAGTGTAAGACGGCGCCAGCGCGCGATTCGGCACAATCTTTGCGCCCGAGCGCGCCCGTGCCTGGTCGGGGCCGCAACGCCCTCCTCTTGCATAAGCCACCCCATAGTGATACAATGACACTATGTTAAAGTCATTTCGCTCCCTCTACAGTCACGGCTTCACGCGCGTGGCCGTGGGCGTCCCCGCGGTGAAGGTGGCCGACCCGCAGTTCAACGCCGAGCGCACCATCGCCCTTGCCCGCCGCGCCCACGAGGCTGGCGCCGCACTGGCGCTCTTCCCCGAGCTTGGGCTCTCTGCATACACCAACGACGATCTCTTCCAGCAGGATGCGCTGCTCGATGCCACGCTCGCCGCCCTCGCCCATGTGGTGGCCGCCAGCGCCGAGCTGCGCCCGCTGCTGCTTGTGGGCGCGCCCCTGCGCCACGAGGGCAGGCTCTTCAACTGCGCCGTCGCCGTCCACGC
>JAYUYB010000764.1:0-2811 GCA_043752655.1 Chloroflexota bacterium | reverse complement strand
ACCCACTATTCTACCAATATGTCGGTAGAATACCCCTGCTCCAAAGATGACAATGAAGCGTAAACCCGATCACTGAGCAGCTATCGCCGGCCTGGCTGGCCCGCTTCCGCGGCGGCCGACCGTTGCATCTTGGGCTGATCGCAGCAGTCGTTGTCGAGCGTGAACAGGCGGCCGATCCAGACGACCGGACTCCACTCGGCAAGCCCGAGCTGGTCGGCTATGCCATCGACGAAGCGCCTTGGTCGGGGAGAGCAGGGGTCACCCCAGGTTGTCGTACATAACCCAGGCCGAGGCCTCCTCTCTGAGCGATGGGGATGTGCGTAAAGTAGCGCCACTGGCACCCTTTGAAAACCATCCTGAGGCGGAGATTGAAGAAGCAAAGGCGGTCGCTGCCTTCTCGCGACCGGGTACGCTATAATGAGGCGAAGAGTGGAAGCCTGACAGGAAATACCCCGCTAGCCGGGTGGCTTGCTCATAAGCGGTAGCCGGGGCGCGTCCACACGAGGCGCAGGAAGGTGCGATGACCACGCTTCAGATAGAATACCCAGAAGAACTGCTTGACCAGACGGAGCAAAGCAAAGAGGCGCTTGAGGGCCTGGCGCGCGAGGCGCTGCTTGTGCGGCTCTACGACCTCGGCAAGATCTCGTCGGGCAAGGCGGCTGAGCTGCTCAAGATGCCACGCCGGCAGTTCCTTGAGCTACTTGGGAACTACGGTGTGTCCGTATTCGATGATACGCAGGATGTAGGAGCGGAGGCCCAGATTGCCGCCCAGGCCAGTCATCTCCAACACAAGCCCCCTGATTAATCTGGCTGGGGTGGGTTACCTCGATCTTTTGCGGCAGCTCTACACCGAGCTCTGGATCCCGGAGCTTGTGCTCGCCGAGTATGAAGCAAAGCGAGGCGCTGACGAGCCAGACCTGAGCGCAATTCCATGGATAGCCGTCCAGCCTATCGCGCCCGCCTCATCGCTTCAAGCACTTGGAACGCTCGGCGCCGGCGAAGCGGCGGCGATTACGTTGGCGCAAGCCAGCAACGCACGGCTCGTCATCCTCGACGACAAGCGTGCTCGTCGTATAGCGCGCCAGGTAGGGCTGATAGTTGTCGGCACACTCGGTGTGTTACTGGCGGCGAAGCAACTTGATCTCCTGCCCGCCATCAAACCAGCCCTCGATGCGCTGATTGCTCAGGAGCGACGCATCAGTCCCTGGTTGTACGACGAGGCGCTGCGTGCGGCAGGCGAGGACGCACCAGAAGAGGCTTTGTAACGCCCGTGGGAGCCCTGCCTCCCGATCCCATGACATGACTCGGGCAGCACGAAGGTGCGAGACACGTTAACACGCCTGATACCACAATAGCCGCCTTGAACAGATCCCAATCCGACATAATGCGGTGTGGTGTGTAGCGCCCGTGCTCTTTGTCTTTCAGGTAGCGAGCATCCCATGACCTCCTTACTAGCCCGGGCCTCTGGTGTAGCGCCTCACCAGAGCCAGGTGCTGGCGGGGCGGGAAGGTAGCTGACGGAGCGTTAGCCCTCCACGGGCCGTGCCACGAAGATCATCTCGTGGGACGATGTGGCGTCGAAGGGCGAGGAGGCCCAGTCGCCGAACACCGCCTCCACACGGAGCCCGGCCGCGGCCAGGCGCGCCTCGATTGCCTGCCGTGGCAGAAAGCGCAGCTCGCTGAAGGAGACCAGCGTCTCGTCGGGGAACTGGTAGCGCTGCTCGAAGGCCACCCGGTCGCCGACTCGCGAGCGCACCTCCGTCGTCTCGCGAACGGTCTCGCCCTGGCAGCTGCGCTCCTCGGTGCCGTTCCACTGCGCTGCCCAGTCGATCGCCGGGTTGCGCGACTCGAAGACCGCGCGGCCGGAGGGCGCGAGGTGGCGGCGCATTGTTGTGAGCGTCGCCTGTACATCGTCGTCGCTCAGCAGCACCTGGAAGGCGTGCCCCGTCATGATGATCAGGTCGAAGCGCCGCTCCGAGCGGTACGCCTGTGCGGTGGCCTGCACCCACGTGATCGCGCTGCCGTGTGGCTTCTGCCGGGCGACGGCGAGCATCGCAGGGGTTGGGTCGACGCCAGTGACGGTATGGCCCTGGGCGGCGTAGGCGTCGCAGAGCAGCCCGGTCCCGCAGCCGAGGTCGAGCACGTGCTGGGGCGGGTCGCCCGCAAGCGCCAGGTAGAAGTCGCGGTCCCGCGACCAGCCGCAGAAGCGGTCGTAGATCGCGGCGAGCTTCGGGTTCTCGTAGTGCTCGTCGGGCATAGCCGTTTCGGCTCCTTGGGCTCATCGGGTGTGCTCGCGCACAGACAGCGTGGGGTATCGTCTGGTACTATAGCAGAGCGCAGCACTTAGCGCTGCCTGCGCACGAAACGCGCACTCGTAGTGAGGCACGGAGGATCGGCGGCGCCTACAGCAAGCGGTCGCCCGAGCTGAACAAGGCCGCCTTTCACAGCGTGGTTCAGGAGGGGGGCGCCTCCAGGCCTGCTCACGTTCGCCGGCGACGTGGCCGTGGGCTGGTGCCAGCTGACGCCGCTTCCAAAGCCAGGAAGAACGACCGAACGTAAAACGTAAGGCGTAAAACGACCGTGCAGAGAAGCCCCTGCCGCTTGTTTCAAGCTGTTCTACGCTTTACGCTCTACACTTATTTACGCCGCCCGATGACGTCTTTCGTGTGTGCTACACGCTGCGCCTGGGCTCACCCTGAGCCGCCGCGTCCCCGCACGACGCCCGGCGAGGAGGCTGCGTCGAGGCCAAGCAGGCCGGCTAGCTCCCGCAGGCTGTTGATCTGGGCGTGGGCCTGCTCGCGCTCGGGCCAGG
>JAYUYB010000763.1:0-2813 GCA_043752655.1 Chloroflexota bacterium | reverse complement strand
CCATTCCCCTGGGGCTGCGCCACGCCACCCACTGCTTCAATGCGATGCGCCCGCTGCACCACCGCGAGCCAGGGCCGCTTGGCGCGATTGTGGAGGCCGAGGGCGTGCTCGGCGAGCTGATCGCCGACGGCTTCCACGTTCACCCCGCCGCCATGCGCGTGCTGATCCGCGCCCTCGGCCCCGAGCGCACCGTGATCGTCACCGATGCCCTCGCCTGCGCCGGTCTGCGCGACGCCGCCTTCAGCTTCGGCGGCCAGCAGGCCCGCGTGGTCGACGGCGTGGCAAGGCTGGCCGACGGCACCCTCACCGGCAGCGTGCTCACCATGGATCGCGCCCTGGCGCTGCTCACCCGAGATATAGGCATCGCCCTGCCCGCCGCTGTGGGGATGCTCACCCGCAACCCGGCGCGCGCCGCCCGCGTTGGCGAGCGCAAGGGCGCCCTGGCCCCCGGCTACGACGCCGACCTGCTGATCTTCGACGCCGACCTGCGCCTCCAGGCGACCTTCTGCCGGGGCGCCCTGGCCTACGCCACCCCCGCGTGGCAGGAGCGCTACCGCCATGCGCCTGCGTGAGCTCGCCGAGCCCGATCTGCCCGCCCTCGTCGCCCTCTGCCGCACTGGCCTGCGCGACGCCGTGACGCCCGAGCTGCTGCGGCGCCTGCTGCTCGCCGAGCCGGATCTGCGCCCCGAGCTCCAGCTCGGGCTGTGGGATGGGCCGCGCCTAATCGGCGCGAGTCTCGGCTCACTGCGGTCGGCTGGCGAGGAACTGGTGGGCGGCCCACGTCTCATGCTGGTGGCGCCCGAGCTGCGTGGGCAAGGGCACGGCGGGCGACTGCTGGGCGAGCTGGAGCAGCGGCTGCTCGCGGCGGGTGTGCGCGAGCTGCGGGTAGGGCGGCTCGCGCCCAACTACCTGTGGCCAGGGCTCGACCCGCGTGACACCGCCGCGCTCTGCATGCTGGAGCGGCGCGGTTACACGCGCTCCGGCGACGCCGTGAACATGGACGTAGAGCTCGCGGCCCGCGGCTGGTGGCCCGCCGAGGCAGAGGCAGCCCCCGCCGCCACAGGCTGGGCGATCCGACGGGGCGACGTGGCCGGTGGCGAGCGGCTAGCGCTCTGGGTGCGCGAGCACTTCGGCGCGCTCTGGGAGTGGGAGGCGCGGCTGGCGCTCACCAACACGCCACCCGCGATCTTCCTGGCCGAGCGAGAGGGGCAGATCGGCGGCTTCGCATGCCACAGCGTAAGCGGGCTACCGGGCACCTTTGGCCCCACCGGCACCGACGCAGCCCTGCGCGGCGCGGGGCTTGGCAAGGCGCTGCTGCTGCGCTGCCTCGCCGACCTGCGCGCGCTTGGGTTTGGCCGCGTGGAGATCGGGTGGGTCGGCCCGCTTGGCTTCTACAGCCGCGTGGCGGGCGCAGCGGTGAGCAGGGTCTGCTGGTTCTACAGCAAGCAGGCGGCCTAGCGTAAGAGCATCCGCAGATGACGCAGATGACGCAGATGGCAAGACAGAAAGTTGAGCACCGTCGACCGTCCTCCGTCCTCCGTCCACGCTCAACCCGCCCGATCCTGCGCGATCTTCCAGAGCGCCAGGCCCAGCAGCGTGGGGTCGTGCCGGATCGTGTCCTGCTTGTTCCAGAGCGTGCGCTTGCCCTCGCTTGTCTCGGCGAAGTTGCGCACCAGCGGCGTCACGCCCAGGTCTGCGATCTGCCGGAGCTCCGTGTCGCTGGGCGTCAGCATATGCAGGCCCTCGGCGGCGTACTGCGCGATCACATAGCTAGAGAGCGTGTCGCTGCTGCGGTTCACCAGGGCGAGATCAAGCGTGTCGGGGCCGAGCAGCTCCACCACGCGGCGCACATGGTCGGCCAGCGAGAAGCCGTCGGTCTGTCCCGGCTGCGTGGTTGTATTGCACACAAATACCACAGTGGCCTGCGTGGTGCGCAGCGCCTCGGCTAGCTGGTCGAAGAGCAGGTTTGCGAGCACCGAGGTGAAGAAGCTGCCGGGGCCGATCACCACCACGTCGGCCTGGGAGATCGCCTGGAGCACCGGCGGGTAGGCCGGCGCGTCAGGCGTCGAGAGGTAGAGCCGGCTGATCGGTGCCTTGTTGAGCGCGCGCACTGCCAGCTCGTTCTCGGCCACGCTGCCGTCCTCCAGCTCGGCGCAGAGGTGCGTGTTCACGGTGGAGATCGGCATCACACGCGCGGTGAGGCCCAGCATCAGATTGGCCGCCTCCACCGCCTGCGCGAAGTCGCCTGTCATCTGCGTGAGCGCCGCGAGCAGCAGGTTGCCGAAGGCCATGCCATCCAGCACGGGCACCTGGGGCGATCTGATGCGGTGCTGCATCAGGCGCGCCAGCAGCGAGTCGGGGTCACGCGCGAGGGCCGAGAGCGTGTTGCGCACATCGCCGGGCGCGGGCATGTCGGCCACGGCGCGGGCCGTGCCGGTGCTGCGGCCCGTGTCGGTGACGGCGATAGCCGCCGTGAGCGTGCCAAAGTAGGGCCGAGCGCCCAGAAGCACCTGGCTCACGCCGCCACCCCCACCGATCGCCACGAGCGCCGGGCGCGCGATCAAATCTGCTGGTCTGGTCATGGGAATCCTATCTCGGCGGATGTGACGTCTGCGCGCCGGCCATTTTATCCACAGATACCACCGATTTCCGGCCCGTCCACCGTCCACCGTCTACCGTCCACCGTCTACCGTCTACCGTCCAGAATCAGCACTGGGCTTTCCAGTTGCCGGATCGCCGCGAGCTCGTAGGCACAGCCGAGGCGCTCGAAGATCGCGGTGGCGCGCGCAAGCTGCCTGGCACGATCGGCTGGC
>JAYUYB010000762.1:0-2814 GCA_043752655.1 Chloroflexota bacterium | reverse complement strand
CCACCGTCTCCACACCGGGGGCAGGCCAGCAGCAGCGCCCCAGCATCACGCTCGTCAGGCGTGCGCGCTCGCCGGGAGGCAGCGCGTCGAAGCGCAGGCGCGGCGTCAGCAAATGCTCCACCAGGCTGCCTACGGCCTTGTCGGGGGCGGCCTCGCCGCGGGCAATACTCTGGTAGAAGGCCTCGGGCCGCTCGTAGGCCTGCTCGCGGCAGAAGCGTGCCAGCTGCTGATCGAGCGTGGCGCGCCCGCTGCTCAGGCCAAGGGCCTGGAGCCGCTCGCGCAGCACACGCTCGAAGATCAGCCGGCCCTGCTCGGCGCCACGGCTGCCGCGCTGCAAAGCCTTGCGCACCTTGGCCCGCGCGGTGGCGGTGGTGGCGCTGCGCAGCTGGCTTTCGTCTAGCAGCGCGTCGGGCTCGTGGAGCACCTCGCACAGATCGCCGCACTCCAGCGGCTCGCCGGGCGGCACGCGCTGGCCGTTGACCAAAGCTCCGCGGCAGAAGACGCCAAGGTCGGAGTGGACCCGCACCGCAAAATCGATCACGGTGGCGCCGCGCGGCAGCCCCACCGGCACGCCCATCGGCGTGAAGACGAAGATGCGCTCGCCGCGCTCGGCGTAGGCGTGCAGTACGGCGTGGCGCGCGGCCTCGTCGGCCCACCAGACCGAGGGCGGCGCGCTTGGGCGCCGGCCCGCCATCAGCTCTACGATGCCGCGCCGGTTGAAGTTATCCATGGCGGGCGTGCAGAGCCGCAGTTCCAGCGGCAGCGCCCGCGCCCGCTCTGCATCGGGGGCGAGAATACTGGTGTGGATAGCCTGGTAGCCGTTCTCCTTGGGGCCGCCGATGTAGTCGCGCAGGCGGGCGCCCAGCACCGGGAACGCGCCATTGAGCACGCCGAGGGCCGCGTAGCATACACCGCCGTCGGCGAGCAAAATCACAAGCCGGTCGGCGCCCACAGCCTCGCCCCAGCTGCTCTCCACCGAGCTGTCGGCCACCTGATAGAGCTGGCACTCGCGCCGCTCGATCGCGATCAGGGGCACCCCGGCCGCCACGAGCAGCCCCCGCAGCGTTTCGGCGATAGATGCGAAGAACACGGCCCGCGCCTCGGCCGACTGATCGAGCCGGCGCTGGATGTGCTGGGCCAGCTGGGGGCGCGTCAGCTGCACGTGGCGGTTGAGCAGCTCAGCCCGCGCCTCCCAGATGCCGAGGCGCCGGGCAATGTTGGACACCGCCACCAGCTGCTCTGCGGCGGGGGCGGGCTCACCAGAGCGCAGCCGCGCCAGCAGCCGCGCCAGGGCCAGTGCTGCCGCCTCCGGGGCCGCACAGGCGAGCATGGCCAGCTGCCAGAATGGCTCGACGGGGCGCAGGGCCGCGCGGCGCGGCAGGGCAGCTACGGACCGCAGCGCGGCGGCGATCTGCACGCCTGCCGCATCCAGCGGCACCGCCTGGGGTGCGCTAGCTGGGCTCTGCTCAAGCTGCGTAAGCAGCAAACCGTGCAGTGTGAGCGTAGGCGGAAGCCGCCACTCATCGTGCAACAGCGCGTAGGTGGCGCTCAGCTCGGGCGTGGCCGTAACGCCCAGCTCACGCAGCTGCGCGGCTACCAACGGGGCTAGTGGAGCCAATACCTGGCTGCCAGGGGTGATCATGGCGCCTTCCCATGGTTGGACCGCGCTCGGTCGATACGACCGTGCTACGTAAGATACCTTACAGGACTACTCGCAAATACTGACTCTATTATACGCGGAAGCGTCTTTTGTGCAAGCTTAGAGGCCTATTCCACGCAAGATCAGCCTCTCAGGCTCCAGCTCGTGCAATTTTGAGGCTTGATCTACCGTGTGTAGTATGCTATTCTTACATTAATTACATTTTGTAAGCTTTTAATAGGCAGCAATGGAGGCGCCATGACCCTCTTTCTTGCCATGCTCGCCATCCTCGTCTTCGCTCTGGTCTTTCTGCTCGGCGCCGACATAAGCCCACCTGGGGAGGCAGAGCGGTCGCAACCCGACGACCACGCCAAGTAGGAGCGCGGCAAGCGATGAGCGCCACCCGTCATCGCTACAGTGGTTGCGCGTTGCCCAGGCGTCAGCGTTGCAGCGCTATGCTGCGCGTACGCGCCGGTTGTAGGCCGCCATGCTCCGTGCGGTCGCCCCCGGTACAAACGAAACGATGGGAGGAAACGCATGGCTTCCCAGGTACCCGCGCTCACGCCCACCCGCACCACCCGCACCATGGCCCACAGGCTCGGCGCCGTCCTCCAGCGGCTCTGGCTGCCCGCCCGCGATCCTTGGTCCGCCTACCTTGGCTTTCTGCTGCGCTGTGTCTACATGTCCGAGCTGATCAGCCGCCTCCTCGCCGGCCTCCACCCGCCCGATCCAGCCCGCTCCACCCTCTGGCTGCTCGGCAGCCTGCTCTTCGCGGTCTACCTGCTCGCACAGGGTCTCGGGCTGCGTAAGGGCGAGCTTGGCCTTACCACTGGCACTGTCACGCGCAGGCTCGTGCTCGACCTGCTCTTCTTCAGCCTCTTCTTTGTCCTCAATGGCGACCACGAGTCGAACCTTGTCTACACTTTCTTAGTGCCCCTGATCTTCGCCGCCAGCTACTTGCCCCTCGGCGCGGCCATCGCCGCCCTTGCCACAAGCGCGCTACTGCTGATCGGCTGCCTCGCCGTAATCTGGCTGGGGTTGCCTACCAACGCCGGCAGCTTCTTGGGCTGGCTCTTTATGCTCACGCCGCCGATGCATAATGCACCCATGCGGGTCTGGTTCATCACCAGTGCCCTCTTCAGCGTGGTGGCCTTGCCGATCGCCCGCACACGCCT
>JAYUYB010000761.1:0-7044 GCA_043752655.1 Chloroflexota bacterium | reverse complement strand
TGCTCAGCCTGCAAGACGACATTGCTGTGGTTGGGATGGCCGCCAACGGGCAGGAGGCGATCGATCTGGCCCTGGAGCTGCGGCCCGATGTGGTGCTGATGGACCTGCGTATGCCGGTGCTGGGCGGCATTGCGGCCACTGGCGCTATTCGCGGCCAGCTGCCTGGCTGCCAGGTGCTGGTGCTCACCACCTTCGACGATGACGCCTCCATTGTAGAGGCGCTACAGGCCGGGGCGGTGGGCTACCTGCTGAAGGACATCCCCGCCGCAGACTTGGGCCAGGCCATCCAGGCCGCCCACCGCCGCATCCACCTCTTCGATCAAGCGATCGCCGGGCGGGTGGTCGCGGCCCTGCGTGAAGCGGCCGTCGCGCAGGGCCGCTTCACCGCCCCGCCTTCTGACGCCGCGCAGCCCGCCCCCGAGCTATCGGCCCGCGAGCTGGAGGTGCTGCGCCTGATCGCCCAGGGTGCCTCGAACCGCGAGATCGCCCTAGCCCTGGTGATCAGCGAGGGCACGGTCAAAGCCCATATCTCGAACATCCTCAGCCGCCTGGGCCTGCGCGACCGCACCCAGGCCGCACTGCTGGCCCGCGAGCGCCGCTGGGTCTAACGAGCGTGCCGCATGGGCACTCTTTATACGCATCGTCGCGCCCTGCGGTCGACCGAGGGGGTGGGGTATCCAAGGCCGCAACGTACCAATACGCCCCGGCGCAGATCAGCTGTTCGCCTACCCGGCCCAGTCGAACTTCTCGGGTGTGCAGCACTCGCGGGAGTGGATCGCGCGCGCCCAGGCCAAGGGCTCGGTACTGGCTTTGTCCGGCGTGCCCTCAGCACCCTCAACTACCTGCCGATCGTCTCTGGCAACATCGGCGCCTTCCGGCGCGCAGCCCTGGGGCAGCGGATCGACCTCATGCGGGATGCTGCTAGCGTCAGCGCCCAAGCTTTCGTAGGTTTGCGTAGATCACACCACCGTCTACGAGCCGCACCGGAAGCAGGCTCAGGGCGCAGAGCAGGCCGTGCTGGGCTACGGCGATCATCAGCAGCTGCCTGGCCAGCGGATTCGTGACGGCGCGGGCTAGCGCCGCCAGTACCAGCGTGGCGATGAGCGAGGCCACGACGCCACCACCGGCGCGCCCGATATGCTGCTGCGGCGACACCTCGTGGTTGAAGTACACGCTCTTCGGATAGACGCCGAAGTCGACGGCGTCCATCGGCGCCCCTACCGCCTGCGACGAGACGATATGCCCGACGACGTGGACGTAATCGGCGGTGTACCAGAGCACCCCTGCGGCGGCGCTCAGGACGACGCGGCGTTCTCGTGTAATGAGCGCGACCGCTAGTGCGGAGAGCATGCCTGCCACGAGTGCTGTGGGCCGTAAAGTGACGGGGACACCAAGCAACGAAAGCTGTCGGTTCATGAGGCTGCTCCTGAAGCGGTTGCACAAAACCTACACGCGCGCCTGTTCCGCCATTCACCCATCCGCTCTCACCCGCCGGAACAGGGCCGGGGAGTCCAGTACCATGCCGTCTTTGTCCACGCGCAGCTCTGCCCAGACGCCACTGCCGTTACCTGGCGAATGACGGCTCCGCCTTCGTCATCCTCACCAACGTTGATCCCGTCGTCTGGGCTATTCTTAAGGCGCCCGAGCATCTCAGTGCGAACGACTCGGATGACCTACAGCTCGATGCCGTAGATGTCACGGGCGGCGGCGGGGCTCACAAAGCCGTTTGCTACATCGGCGCGCACCAGCTCCGGTTCGCGCTCACGGGGCGGGCCATACCCGCCGCCGCCAGGGATCTGCAGCACGCAGACATCGCCAGGATGAAAGCTGATCGGCACAAAGCGCTCGAGGCGCTGCCCATTCAAGAAGACCGCCCCTGGCGCCCCCGGCATCCCGTCGAAGAGACCTGGCGCTGGATTACGCAGGAGATCCGGGCGAATCGTCAGGGTGATCGGCTTGTGCGCCACGCATTTCAGCACGTACTCCACGCCCAGGCCGCCGCGCCTCCGCCCTGGCCCACCGGAGTCGGGCAGCAGCCGTTTGCTGAGCATGAGCACGGGCGAGCGCAGCTCGGTGATCTCGGCGGGCGTGACGGTGCTGTTGTGGGGGTAGGCGACTGGGGGGTGCCCATCGGCGTTGAACATGGCGCCCATACCGCCGTGGGGCAGCACATGAACATTAAAGCGGCCAAAGCGCGGGTCGTCGCCATTCATGTGGAATGGAAAAATGCCGCCCGCGGCCGCAATCGCCTCCTGCGGTAAGAGCGACGCAAGTGCGCCAAAGACGAGCGGGGGGATGTGCTTCATCACCTTTGCGCGGGCCTTGACCGGCGCGGGGAAGGTGCAGTTCACAATGCTGCCCTCTGGCGCAACCACCGTGAGCGGACGCACGAGGCCGTCGTTGTTCGGCACGTGAGGCACGAGCATGCACTTGATCGGGTAGACCGCCGTGGCGTAGGTCATGTTGAACGCCGCGTTGATCGCCGCGTCCCACTGCTGCGGCGAGCTGCCCGCGAAGTCGAAGTGCATCTCGGAGCCGCTAATCGTGATCGCCACCTTCAGCGTGAAGGGCGTCAGATAGCCATCGCCCGTCACCTCGTGGCGATACACACCGTCCGGCAGGTCGCTGATGGCGCGTCTGAGCGCGGCCTCGGAGCGATCTTGAATGGCAGCTGAGAGCTCCGCCAGATCAGCGAGGCCGTAATCGTCCATAAACTCAGCGAGCTGCTTGATCGCCATGCGGTGGGTGCCGACGATGGCGCGCAGATCGCCGAGCACGTTCTCGGGCACGCGGCAGTTGGCCTCGATGATCTCGATCAGCTCGTGGTTCGGCTCGCCAGCCTTGTAGAACTTGGCGGGCAGCACCCGGATGCCCTCCATAAAGACATCGTAGGCCTCTAGGTCGCCCAGGTGGCCACCCACGTCCGAGACGTGAGCCACTGTGCCGAGGAAGGCCACGACCTTGCCGTCGCGGAACATCGGCGTGACGAGATTGTAGTCGGGCAGGTGGGTCGAGCCAAGCCACGGGTCGTTCGTCACCAGCACATCGCCCTCGCGCAGCGTCTCCACGGGGAAGCGCCGCAGCAAATGTTTGGTGGTGATCGGCAGCATCGTGCAGAACTGGGGCGGGCTGAGCTGGGCCTGCGCGATGGCAGCGCCACTATGGTCCATGATGATGCAGCCAAAATCATGGCTCTCGCCCACAATTGTGGAGAACGAGGCCCGGATCGTGGCGTTGTCCATCTCGTCGGCGATCGTGACGAGCCGCTGCCACTGAATCTCTAGCGTAATTGGGTCCAGGCTTGCGCTCATAAGGTTGCTCGCTCCTGCGTGATGATGAGGAATTCAGGTTCCAGTCCATAGTCATGGCGAGCGCCGTCCTCGGTGATATAGCCCATCACAAGGTCGTGGAGCACCCGCTCGCGCTCGCGCTCGTGCGGGTCGCCAAAGCCGGCCCCGCCCGGCATGCGCAGCTCCAGCTCGGCGCCGGGCTCCAGTGTGAGGGCGGGGAAGCGTGTGATCTGCTCGCCGGCGAGGGCGATCTCGCCGAGCCTGCCAGGCTGACCGCCGTTGAGCCCTGGGGGCGCACAGACGATCTTGTCGGGGATGATACTGAGGTGCATCGGGCTGCGCCCGATATTGCGCAGTGTGATCACCTGGCCGAGCCCGCCGCGCCGACGGCCCGCGCCGGCCGAGTCGGGGCGCAGCTCCTTGCGCACAAAAAGCAGTGGTGCGCGCAGCTCCATAATCTCGCAGGGCGTGACCGTACTGTTGTGGGGGAAGGCGATCGGGGCTAGGCCGTCGAGCTCGCGTACGGCCCCGCGCCCGCCGTGCGGCAGCATATCAACCAGAAACCGACCATAGCCCTGCTCCGTGCCCGCGAGCGTGAACGGCCAGATCGAGCCCGAGCCGGCCTGGGCGTGCTCGCCGAAGAGCGGCCAGAGCGCGCCGAACAGGAGCTGGTTTATATTGTTGGTCGTCTTGGCGCGGGCCTTCACCGGGTGCGGAAAGGTCGTGTTGAGGATGCAGCCTTCAGGCGCCGCGACGTGGATGGAGCGAAAGAGCCCCTCGTTGTTGGGGATGTGGGGCGCCAGCGCGCACTTGAACGGGAAGATCGTGGAGGCGTAGGTGGTATTGTAGACGCAGTTGATCGAGGCTTTGCGCGTCTGCGGCGAGCTGCCGGTGTAGTCGACATAGATGTCGCTGCCCCGGATCTCAATCGTTGCGTGCAGGTGGACCTGCTCGATATAGCCATCGATATCGAGCCCGAACGTATAGACGCCATCTGGCAGCGCGGCGATCTTCTGGCGCATCAGGCGCTCGGAGCGGCCATGGATCTCAGCGGCCAGCGTGCGAAGATCGGCCAGCGCGTAGTCGTCGAGGAACTCTTGCACGCGCACGGCCCCGATCCGATGGGTACCCACCATGGCGTGCAGATCGCCCAGCACCATCTCGGGGACGCGGCAGTTGTTGCCAATAATCTCGAAGACCAGCGCGTCGGGCTGGCCGGCCGCGTAGAGCTTGCACGGCGGCAGCCGCAGCCCCTCCTGAAACACATCGGTGGCCTCGATATCGCCTGCGTGGCCGCCGACATCGGAGACATGCGCGACGCTGCCGATGAAGCCCACCACCTGGCCAGCCTTGAAAATCGGGCTGATCATAACATAGTCGGGCAGGTGGCCGGTGCCGATCCAGGCGTCATTGGTGGCGATCACATCGCCCTCGCGCAGGGTGGCCACGGGGAAGCGCTCCAGCAGCAGCCTGGCCGTGCGGGGCAGCACGACGCAGAAGTTCGGTGGGCTAAAGCTGGACTGGCAGAGCGACGCGCCGTGGGCATCGGTGAGAATATAGGCGAAATCGCGGCTCTCCCCGACGATGGTCGAGAATGAGGTGCGCACGATCGCGTCGTCCACCTCGTCCATAATCGCGATCAGGCGCTGCCACATAATCTCAAGCGTGATTGAGTCGATACTGTCGGTCTCTGGCTGCAATGGTCGCTCCCCTAGCGGCGCTCAGCGCGCTCGCGATCAAGCAGGTAGTCCTCACGCGCGCCGCGCTCGCTGATCAGCCCGAGCGCCAGATCCTCCAGGATCAGCGCCAGGTCGCGCTGCTCGACCGGGCCGAAGCCGCCGCCGCCGGCGATAGCAAGCTCGACGACCGAGCCAGGCTGGAGCAAGATCGGCGGGAAGCGCAGCACGAGCTCGCCGTCAATGCGCACCTCGCCGATGCGGCCCGGTCGCCCGCCGTCAAGCCCTGGCGGCAGCGTGGTGATGCGGTCCGGGGTCAGGTTGAAGATCATCGGCCTGGTGCCAATATGCTGGAAGACGATCACCTGCCCGACGCCGCCGCGCTGCCGCCCCGGCCCCGCGCTGTCCTGCCGAAACGCCTTTTTGAGGAACAGGATGGGCGCCCGCGTCTCCAGCACCTCGCACGGGGTGATCGTGCTGTTCTCGGGGTAGGCGACCGGGATTGTGCCGTCGGTTGCGGGGGTCGCGCCGCGCCCGCCGTGGGGCAGCATATCGACCAGAAAATAGCCTAGCTCGGCATCGTCGCCCTTCAGGACAAGCGGCCAGATCGCGCCATTGCTGGCGTTGGCGCGCTGGCCGAAGACGGGCCAGAGTGCGCCGAAGAGCACCTGATTGACATTGTTGACCGTCTTGGCGCGCGCTTTGACCGGCATCGGAAAGCTGGCGTTGAGGATGCTGCCCTGCGGCGCGCTCACGTGGATCGGGCGAAACAGGCCCTCGTTGTTGGGCAGATCGGGCACCAGGGCCGACTTGAACGGGAAGAGCGAGGCGGCATAGGTGCTGTTATAGACACAGTTGATCGAGCCCTGCTGGGTCTGCGGAGACGAGCCCGCGTAGTCGACGTAAATATCCGAGCCGGCGATCGTGACGGTGGCGTGGAGATGAACGGTCTCGATGTAGCCATCGATGTCGAGGCCGTACTCGTAGACGCCATCGGGCAGCGCGGCGATCTTCTGGCGCATCAGAGCCTCGGAGCGGCCCAGGATCTCGGCGGCCAGCCCCTCCAGGTCGGCGAGCTCGTACTCGGCCAGAAACTCCTGCACGCGCTCTGCGCCGATGCGGGCCGCGCCCGCCATCGCGCGCAGGTCGCCAAGCAGCATGGCGGGCACCCTGCAGTTATGGCCGATGATGCGAAACGCCAGCGCGTTCTCGGCGCCAGCCTCGTAGAGCTTGAAGGGCGGCATGTTCAGCCCCTCGCTGAACACATCGTAGCCCTCGATCTCGCCGGGGTGCCCGCCGACATCGGAGACGTGGGCGATTGTCCCGAGGAACGCGACGACTCGGCCCTGCCAGAAGACCGGGGTGAGCAGAATGTAGTCGGGCAGATGGCCCGTGCCGATCCACGGATCGTTGGTGGCGAGCACATCGCCCTCGCGCAGCGATTCCGGGCCAAAGTGCTCTAGCAGCGCCTTCGCTGTTCGCGGCAGCACCACCGAGAAGTTCGCGGTGCTCCAGACCGACTGGCAGAGCGAGCGGCCCTGGGCATCGGTGAGGATACACGCGAAGTCGCGGCTCTCGCTCAGGATCGTCGAGAAGGTGGTACGCACGATCATCTGGTCGATCTCGTCCATGATCGAGATCAGACGCTGCCAGAGGATGTCAAGGGTGATCGGATCCATGCTGCGCCCCCTGGAAGTGTGTGCTTAGGCCAGGCCCTGGGATTTTAGCCGCTCGTGATGGGCGCGGTACTCCTCAACCGGCGGGGCGTCGCGCCCGCTGGCGAAGCGCGCGCTGCGCACAAGCGGGTCGGCCTGGGTTGCAGCAACCAGGCGCGCCAGCTCGCCGATCGCCTCGGGGTGATCATCGACTCGCAGATCGAGGTAGGGCGCCTCCTGTAGGTGGACGACGTAGAGCGCTGCCGACTGCTGGCCACGGCGGTCGCCGCCCGCAGCGTGGCCGGCCAGCAGCGCCGCAACGAGCCGCTCCGGCAGCGCGAGCTCGGGGCGTGCCTCAAAGCTGGCAACCATGGCCGTCACCGTCGCCTCGCCAACAAGCATATTGCCTGCGCCGACACACGA
>JAYUYB010000760.1:0-2816 GCA_043752655.1 Chloroflexota bacterium | reverse complement strand
AGCGGGCCATTGCGCCCCAGGTGTAGCGCGGCGTGGGCGGCTGCCAGTCGGCCATGCGGGCGGCGAGCTCCTCGGGCGTAAGGCCGTGTTCGAGCTTGCGCCCGTCGATGTCGATCGTTATCTCGTCACCGTCGCGCAGGGCGGCGATGGGGCCACCGCGTGCTGCCTCAGGGGCGACGTGGCCCACCATCAGGCCGCGCGTGGCGCCAGAGAAGCGCCCGTCGGTGATCAGCGCCACCGTCTCGCCCAGGCCCTGCCCGACGATGGCCGCCGTCACGCCGAGCATCTCGCGCATGCCGGGGCCGCCGCGCGGGCCCTCGTAGCGGATCACCACCACGTCGCCGGGCTGCACCTGGCGCGTGAGCACCGCCGTCATCGCGGCCTCCTCGGAGTCGAAGATGCGCGCCGGGCCTTTGTGGTAGGTGCGCTCGTGGCCTGCCACCTTCACCACCGAGCCCTCGGGCGCCAGGCTGCCCTTGAGGATCACCAGGCCGCCGGTGGGCTTCAGCGGCTCGCCAAGCGGGCGGATCACCTCCTGGCCGGGCGTCTCCACGGCTGTGGCCGACTCCTCTGCCAGCGTGCGGCCCGTCACCGTCATGGCGCTGCCGTCTACCAGCTCGGCCTCGATCAGGCGCTTCGCGATCAGCTGAATGCCGCCAGCCCGATCCACATCAACCGCAGTGAAGCGCCCGCCCGGCATCAGATCCACATAGAGCGGCGTGCGCGCGCTGATCGTGTCGAAGTCGTCGATGTTTAGCTCCAGCCCGATCTCGCGCGCCAGTGCCAGCATATGCAGCACCGCGTTGGTGGAGCCGCCGGTGGCGGCCACGCTGGCGATGGCGTTCTCGAACGCGGTGCGCGTCAGCAGATCGCGGGGCTTCACCCCACGGCGCAGCAGGTCCATCACCACCTGGCCGGAGCGCACGCCCTCGGCGGCCTTGCGCGGGTCCACGGCGGGAATGGACGACGAGCCCATCGGCGCGAGGCCGATCAGCTCCATGAGCGTGGCCATGGTGTTGGCGGTGTACTGGCCGCCGCAGGCGCCAGGGCCGGGGCAGGCCACATCCTCGATCGCCTTCAGCTCTTCGTCGCTGATGTGGCCAGCCGCGTTGGCGCCGATCGCCTCGAAGACATGCTGGATCGTGATCTCGCGGCCCTGGTAGACGCCGGGCATAATCGAGCCGCCGTAGAGCAGCAGGCCCGGCACATTCAGGCGGGCTAGGCCCATCGCGGCGCCAGGGAGGGTCTTATCGCAGCCCACGAGGGCCACGATCGCATCGAACATGTAGGCCCGGCCCATCAGCTCGATCGAGTCGGCGATCATATCGCGGCTCACCAGCGAGGTCTTCATGCCCTCGGTGCCCATCGTGATGCCGTCGGAGACGGCGACCGTGTTGAACTCCATCGGGGTTCCGCCGGCCGCGCGCACGCCCTCTTTCACCGAGACGGCCAGCTCGCGCAGGGTGTAGTTGCACGGCATAGTCTCGATCCAGGTGTTGGCGATGCCGATAATCGGCTTGCCGAGGTCGCTGTCGTTGAAGCCGATCGACTTGAAATACGAGCGGGCCGCCGCCCGCGATTTGCCGTCCATGATCACACGGCTGCGTGCTCTCGGGTCGCTGGTCATAACGCCTCCTTGGGCCATGCGCGATCTGCGATGGGTTCGATTATACCAGCAGCGAGCGGCGTACGGTTTCGGGCGCTGCGGTGGCGTTCCCCCGTTGCCTGGCGGCTAAAGCCGCGGCTAGGGGGTCGCAACGCCTGCCTGCGCGGGCTGGTGAGGCCGTACCGGCGTGCGCATGGATGGATATTGATGGTGGCCCGCACCCCGAAACGCTACGTCGCACCCATACCAGCTAGGGCTACGGCATAGTCGGCAGGCGGGCGCGTGAACGCGCGCCGTGGTGGCGCGGTACGCCGGGCGCCCGCCTGCCCGGACGTAGCCCTACATACCAGCAGCAAGCATTGCGCATTCTGCGAACTCGCATTACACTGGCACCGGCCCGGCGCCCGGCGCCCTGTACCCTGTTCCCTGTACCCTGTACCCTCGATATGCTCTGCTACATCGCCTACCCCACCAGCCTCACGCTCCAGTCGGCCAACGCGCTCCAGACGTTTACCACGCTGCGCGAGCTGCGCGCCCGCCGCCCCGATACGCTGGCGATCATCCCGCGCTGGGGCCGCGAGCCGAGCCGCTTCGCCGAACTGGGCGCCCTGCACCTCCCGCGCCCCGCGATCGGCAAGCTCTCGCGCCTGCACAAGAGCACGCTGCTCTACTATCTAGAGCACACCGCCTTCGCGCTCATGACGGCCGCCGTGGTGGCGTCGCGCCGCCGCGAGGTGCAGGCTGTTTACGTGCGCCAGGTGATCTGCGCCGCCTGGTGGGCTGGCGTGCTCGGCCCGCGCCTGGACATCCCGGTGATCTACGAGGCCCACGATCTGGAGGCCCGTAACCCCTCGCGGGCCAAGGAGCCCTGGGCCGAGGGTTTGCTGCATCTGATCGACCGCACCGCGCTCACCCGCGCCTCCGCCGTGGTCTCGCTTACCGACGACTTCCGCCGCCTGCTCGCCGAGCTTGGCTGGCGCGACCCCGCCGAGGTCTTCGTGGTGCCCGACGCCTACGACGAGCAGCTCTTTGCGCCCCAGGATCGCGCCGCCTGCCGCGCCGCGCTCGGCCTGCCCGCCGAGGCGCCGATCATCGCCTACGCCGGCATGACCTTCGCCCACCGCTGGCTCGACGGGCTCCTGGCGGCGGCTGCACAGCTGCGCGAGCGCCACCCCAACCTTACGCTCCTGCTCGTGGGCGGACGCGACGC
>JAYUYB010000759.1:0-2816 GCA_043752655.1 Chloroflexota bacterium | reverse complement strand
GCGCTCAGCGTGTAGTACGGCTCCAGCCCCAGGCGCCGCCCCAGGCGCTGCGTAAGCTCGTTGTTGCTGGTAGCTGTCTGCATTACGCCATCCCTTAGTTGCCGAAGAACCCACCGCCATAGAATACTCGAATGCCGTCGTGCGTGTGCGCCCAGCACTGCGCTGGGGCCGGAAATCTGCGCAATCTGCGTCATCTGTGGACAAACTGCCCGGCACGTTGCCCCCAGCCACGACATGCGGTAGACTCAAAGCGGCGCCCTGTTTTCCGCGCCCGATCAGGAGGTTGTTAATGACTAGCCCTACAGGCGAGCTCGCCACTCTCGGCGGTGGCTGTTTTTGGTGCGTCGAGGCTGTGTTCGATCAGCTCGAAGGCGTGAGTGATGTTGTCTCGGGCTACACCGGTGGCCACCTTGCTACCCCCACCTACCGCCAGATCTGCGATGGCAACACTGGCCACGCCGAGGTGATCCAGCTGCGCTTCGACCCTTTGAAGCTTAGCTACCGCGAGCTGCTGGAGGTCTTCTTCAGCGCGCACGACCCGACCACTCTGAACCGTCAGGGCAACGATGTTGGCCCGCAGTATCGCTCCGCGATCTTCTACCACTCCGAGGAGCAGCAGCGTACCGCTGTTGCCCTGATCGTCGAGCTGAACGCCGCCCACGCCTTCGCCCGCCCAATTGTCACCGAGGTGACGGCCGCCGCACACTTCTACCCCGCCGAGGACTACCATCAGGAGTACTTCACCCGCAACGGCGGCCAGCCCTACTGCCAGTTCGTGGTGGCGCCCAAGGTCGCCAAGTTCAAGAAGGAGTACTCCGCCCGCCTCAAGGCGTAGGCCAAGGGGACAGGAAACAGGGAACAGGGGACAGGGGCTGCACCGCTTCTGGCGATTTGTCCGCTAGGCCGGTGTCCGGCGCCTGCTGGCCGGCACCCTGTCCGCAGTTCCCTGTGCCCTGTGCCCTGTCCTGGCACGCTTCTTGCCTCCTGTGCTGCGGCGTTGGCCACGGCCCGCGTCTCCCGCTGTCACATGTGAGGAGCGTCTATGTCCGGCATCCTGATCGTCCACGCTTCGCTTGGCACCGGCCACCTGAGCGCCGCCAATGCGCTTGCGGCAGCGTTCGAGCGCCAGGGTCGCGACGCAGTCGTGCTCGATGTGCTCGACTACGCCAACCCGGTGCTGCGCGCCGCTCTGAACCAGTACTTTAAGCAGACCACCGAGCGCGCCCAGAGTCTCTATAAGCTGCTCTACGCGCAGACCGACGCCGCCGATGTGGAGGAGGCCTTCAGCGGCAATCGGTTGCTTACCATGCTTGAGCGGCCCTTCCTCAGCCACTTCGAGCAGGTGGTGAAAGATCTGCGCCCCGATGCGGTTGTCTCCGTCCACCCTGTGCCCGGCCATATTCTGGCCCACAACAAGCAGCAGGGCAACCTCCCTCAGCCGCTGTATGTGGTTGTGACCGACTATATGGCCCATAGCTCGTGGCTGGTGCCTGGCGTGGATCGCTACTTCGTGCCCAGCGATTTTACCCGGCGCGAGCTGCTGATCCGCGGCGTGCCGCCCGAGTTGATCGAGGTGACTGGTATCCCCGTGAGTTTGGAGATCAACGATCCGAAGGAGCCGATGGCGCTGCGCGAGCGTTACGAGCTCCCCAGAGACCGCTGCGTGATTACGCTCTTCGGTGGCGGGATCGAGGTGGAGCGCGTCCGACTCATCGTAGGCCAGATCCTGGAGAGCCGCACCGAAGGTATGCTGGTGGTAGTGGCAGGCCGCAACGAGAAGCTAGAGGACGCGCTCTCTGATCTCTCCGACGGCCCAAATATGCGCCTGCGCCTCTACGGCATGGTCGATCATGTCGATGATCTGGTGGCCGCAAGCGATCTGGTGATCTCGAAGGCGGGCGGCCTCACCGTGAGCGAGGTGCTGGCGCGTGGCACGCCTATGGTGATCATCGACCCGGCTGCGGGCCAGGAGGAGTGGAACGCCGATGTGGTGGCCGGGGCCGGGGCGGGTCTGCAGCTGCGTATGCCGGAGACGGTGCCCGCCGCCGCGCTCTACTTGCTCAGCCAGCCCGAGCGCTTAGAGATGATGTGCCGCCAGGCTCGCCTGATGGGCCGCCCACGCGCCGCCCTCGATGTTGCAGGCAGCATTCTCAGCGACCTTCCGGGCGCTGGGTAGTGTGCTATAATCCCACTTCAGCATTTACGTCGGGCGGCACGCCGTCCACTCTGTACCCGGAGTACTCGGTGCCTGCTCGTCCCCTCCTGAAGTGGGCCGGCGGCAAGGGCCAGCTGCTGCCCGCGCTGACCCGCCGCCTCCCCGCGCGCTTTAAGCGCTACCACGAGCCATTCGTTGGCGGCGGCGCGCTCTTCTTCCATCTCTGGAGCAGCGGTCGCCTTGGCGGCGGCGCTGTGCTCAGCGATTTTAACCCCGAGCTGGTCTCCTGCTACGAGGTGGCGCGCGACCAGGCCGACGATCTGATTGCGTATCTCACCGAGCTCAGGCCGCACTTTAGCGACAAAGCTTTTTTCTACGAGATCCGGGCCTGGGATCGCCAGCCCGGCTTCGCCGCTCGCTCTAAGCTCGAGCGCGCCGCTCGTATGATCTTCCTCAATCGCACCTGTTACAACGGCCTCTTCCGCCTGAACAACAAGGGCTTCTTCAACGCACCCTTTGGCTACTACAAAAACCCCCTGATCGTCGACCCGGAGAATATTCGTGAGGTGAGCCGCGCCCTGCAGCACGTTGAGTTTCACGTCGGCGATTTCGGCAATGTGCTAGAGCGCGCCGAGCCAGGCGACATGGTCTACTTCGATCC
>JAYUYB010000758.1:0-7053 GCA_043752655.1 Chloroflexota bacterium | reverse complement strand
TGCGATGGATCAAAGGAGCGAAGACAGCTGAGACACGCGCGAAAAGAATTACACAAACGGCAGTTCTGGCCGCGAAAAACGAAAAAGTGTCCCATATGTGATACTGAGTTCAGACAGCACGCGGGGTGTAGACTATCTGGGCCACCGAGGCGGCCACGGCACGGCGACCCGCCGCAAGATCTGGTAGGTGGCCCGTGGCGATAGCCTGCACGAGTATGTTGCCCAGCGCGGTGCCCTCGGCCGGCCCGGCCACCACCGTGCGCTGGCAGGCGTCGGCAGTGAGCTGGCAGAGCAGTGTGTTCTGGCTGCCGCCACCAACCACGCGCAGGGTGTCGATCTGCCGCCCTGTAAGTGTTTCCAGCGCCGTCACCACGCGGAGATAAGTAAGCGCCAGGCTCTCCAGGCAGCAACGCACCAGCTCGCCCACGCCCTCCGGCACCGGCTGGCCCGTGCGCCGACAGTGCTCCCGAATCGTCGTCGGCATGTTCTGGGGCGCCAGAAACTCTGGGGCGTCCGGATCGATCAGGCTGCGCAGCGGCGGCGCGGCCTCGGCCAGCGCCAGCAGCTCCGGCCAGCTGTAGGCCTTGCCCTCGTGCTGCCACTGGCGCTGACACTCCTGGAGCAGCCAGAGCCCGCCGACGTTCTTCAGCAGCCGGATCGTCCCCGCCACACCGCCCTCGTTCGTGAAGTTCAGCCGCTGGGCCTCGGCGCCGAGCAGCGGCGCGTCTAGCTCTACACCCACCAGGCTCCAGGTGCCGCTGCTGATGTAGGCGCTGCGCTCGTCCAGCCCCGGCACGGCCGCCACCGCGCTCGCCGTGTCGTGGGTGCCCACGGCGATCACGGGCACGTCGTGGCGCAGGCCAACCGCGTTGCGCACGGCAGGCAGCAGCGGGCCGAGCACGCTGCCCGGCGCGATGATCGGCGGCAGGATGCGGGCCGGGATGCCTAGCTTGCCCATAATCTCCGTGGCCCAGCGCCGCTCCCGCGCGTCGAGCAGCTGCGTCGTACTGGCGTTGGTGTACTCCGCAACCTTGCGCCCGGTGAGCCAGTAGTGCAGCAGGTCGGGCATGAGCAGGAGCGTGTCGGCGGCGGCGAGCTGCGGGTCGCCCGCCTGCACCGCCGCGACGAGCTGGTAGAGCGTGTTCAGCGGCAGCCGCTGGATGCCCGTCTGGGCGTAGAGCTCCGCTGGCGGCACAAGCCCGTCCACAAGGGCCGGCACGCCCACGGTGCGCCGGTCGCGGTAGTGGTAGGGATTGCCGAGCAGCTGGCCCGCCGCATCGAGCAACCCATAGTCCACGGCCCAGGTGTCGACGCCGATGCCCGCCAGTGGGGTGTTGTCCTGCGCGGCGTAGGCGGCGAGGCCCGCCTGAAGCTCCTGCCAGAGCCTGGGCGCGTCCCAGTGCAGGTGGCCGCTTTCAGTCACGGGGCCGTTGGGGAAGCGGTGCAGTTCCTCCAGCGCAAAGCGCTCGCCGTCCCAGCGCCCGACGATCACACGGCCACTGGCGGCGCCGATGTCCACGGCGAGGAAGTTGGTGGTGCTCATCGCAGGAATGCCTCGTGGAGACCGCCGTCCACACTGAGGATCTGGCCGGTGGTCTGGTGTAGCCGGTTGCCGAGCAGGAGAAAGATCGCCTCGGCCTGGTCGGCGGGAGTGATCGGGCGCTTGAGCAGCGTGCGCTCGGCGTAGAACTGCGCCAGCTTCGCCGTGAGCGCCTCGGTGGGCTCGTCGTGGCTGAAGCTGATCGCGTACTTGGCGAGCGAGCTGATCACCCGCTCACGCGGGAACATGCCGCTGCCCTGCACAACGGTGGCCGGCGCCACGCCATTCACGCGCACGAGCGGCGCGAGCTCGATCGCCAGCTCGCGCACCAGGTGGTTGGCCGCCGCCTTGCTGGTGTCGTAGGCAAGCGAGCCGCGCTTCGGCACCACCGCGTTGACAGACGTCGTCAGCACGAGATTCGCGGGCAGGCCCTGGGCCTTCCACAGCTGCGCCGCCTCGTCGGCCACCAGGTAGAGCCCAGTTACGTTGATCGCGAACGTGAGCGCCCACTGCTCGTCGCGGATGTGGCCGGTGGAGTCGGGCGCCACGAAGATGCCGGCGGTTACGGCGACGGCGTCGAGGCCGCCGTAGGCCAGGGTCGTCTGCGCCAGCATCGCCTGAACGCTCGCGCGCTGTGTCATGTCGCTGGCGATGCCGATGGCGGGGCCGCAGCTTGAGATGCCGCTGCCCGCAACGCCGACGCCAACGCCGTACCTGTCGATGATCGCCTGGGCCGTCGCCTCGGCAGCCGCCCCATCCTTATCGACACAGACAACGTGAGCGCCCTCGCTGGCCAGGCGCAGGGCCAGCTCGCGACCGATGCCGCTGCCGCCGCCCACCACCGCAATAATCTGGCGGGCCAGCTCCTGCTCGCGCGGCATGCGCTGGAGCTTGGCCTCTTCCAGCAGCCAGTACTCGATGTCGAAGGCTTCCTGAAGCGGCAGGGCGGTGTATGCGTTGATCGCCTCGGCGCCGCGCATCACCTCCACGGCGCAATTGTAGAACTCCGCCGTCACGCGGGACTCGCTCTTATCCTTGCCCCAGGCGAGCATGCCCAGGCCGGGGATGAGGATCACGGTGGGGGTGGGGTCGCGCATCGGCGGCGAGTCGGGGCGCTTGTGCTGCGCGTAGTAGGCCGCGTAGTCGGCGCGATATTGCGCCAGGCCAGTGAGAAGCTTGGCCTTGAGCGCGTCGAGCTCCTCGCGCTGCGGGTCCCAGGCCACATACAGCGGCTTGAGCTTGGTGCGCAGAAAGTGGTCTGGGCAGCTCGTGCCAAGCTCGGCCAGGCGTGGGGCATCCACGCTGTTGACGAAGCGCAGGATGGCGGCGTCATCCTGCACGGTGCCCACCAGCCGCTTCTGCCGGCTCACCTGGCCGCGCAGCCAGGGGAGGATGGCGGCGAGGGTGGCGTGGCGCTGCGGCTCGGCGAGGGGCTGGTAGCGCTGGCCGCCGAAGGTCTGCTCGCCCTTGTCGCGCTCGGCGATAAAGCGGGCGGCGCGCTCGATCAGGGCGAGGGTCAGCTCGTAGCAGGCCTTATCGTCGTCGGCCCAGTTGATCAGGCCGTGGCCGCCCAGGATCACGCCCTTTGCCTGCGGGTGCTCGCGGCAGAGCTGCTCCAGCTTGAGGCCGAGGTCGAAGCCAGGGCGCTGCCAGGGCGTCCAGACAACCTCGTCGCCGTAGATCTCGCGGGTGAGCCGCTCGGAGTTTTTGGCGGCGGCGACGGCGATCACAGCGTTGGGGTGCATATGATCGACGTGGCGAGCGGGCACAAAGGCGTGGAGCGGGGTATCGATGGAGGCGGGGCGCGGGTTGAGGTTGAAGGTGGTATGGCTGTAGAGCGCCACAAGCGCGTCCTCGATAGCCGTTTTGGGGCCACGCTCGGGCGCCCGGTGGTAGTGCGCCTGAAGCCCGCGCAGCTTCTCCATGTACAGCGACGCAAAGTTGGCGCGCTTGCTTGTGCGCAGGTCGCCGCCGGAACCCTTGACCCAGAGCACCTCAACGTCCTCGCCCGTAAGCGGGTCGGGCATGGCGAGCTTCGACGAAGTGTTGCCGCCACCGGTGTTAGTGATGCGCTGGTCGCCGCCGAG
Organism: Chloroflexota bacterium; assembly: GCA_043752655.1. Lineage (GTDB taxonomy): Bacteria > Chloroflexota > Chloroflexia > Chloroflexales > Chloroflexaceae > OHK40. Next base: position 3,426 of record JAYUYB010000758.1, on the reverse strand, counting down.
CAGGTTCGAGCGGTAAACCAAGCGCGCCACCGGGTCGAGCGTGCTGGCAACTGCGTCGTCCCAGCCGTAGGCGACGTGCGTAAATGTGGCGGGGTCAATATTCATCGGTTTCTTCCACTTGTCTGGGAGACCGGGAGACCGGGAGACAAGGAGACAAGGAGGCCTGACGGCGAGCACGGGCTATCTCCTTGTCTCCTTGTCTCCTTATCTCCTTGTCTCCTGTCCCCTTGTCACCGCTGCGCGAGCACCTGGGCCTCGTAGGTTTTGATCTCGTCGAGAAACGCCATGCCAACTGGGGCGCCGTGGCGCAGGCAGAAGGCGTCCCAGACGGCGCCCCAGGGCATGCCTTTCAGCTCTTCTAGAAGCGCGAGGCGGCCGGTGGTGTCGCCGGCATCCTCCATGGCGCGCAGCGTGGCGGTAGGCTCCAGGAGTGCCAGCAGCAGGGCGCGCTGGGCGTTGCGGGCGCCGATGGCCCAGGCGGCCACGCGGTTGATGCTGGCGTCGAAGAAGTCGAGGCCGATGTGGGTGCGGCCAAGGAAGTCGCCGCGCACCAGCTCCTGCATGATCGCCTGGAGCTCGTCGCTGAAGGTCACGACGTGGTCGCTGTCCCAGCGCACGCCGCGGCTCACGTGCAGCAGCAGCTCGTCCACGTAGAGCAGCACGGCAGAGAGCTTGTCGGAGATGACCTCGGTGGGGTGGAAGTGGCCGGCGTCGAGGCAGAGCAGGGTGCCGGGGTGGCGGATGGCGTAGCCAAGGTAGAACTCGTGGGAGCCGACGACGTAGCTCTCGGAGCCGAGGCCGAACAGCTTGGCCTCCACGGCGTCGCGGTTGTGCTGCGGGCTGATGGGCTCTGCAAGCACAGCGTCGAGCGACTCGTGCAGCCGCTGGCGTGGGGCGAGCCGGTCGGCGGGGGTATCCTTGGCGCCGTCGGGGATCCAGATGTTGGTGACACAGGGCGTGCCGAGGGCCTGGCCGAAGTGGGCGCCGATCTTGCGCGAGGCGATGCAGTGCTCGACCCAGAACTGGCGCACGGCGGGGTCGCGATGGGCGAGGGTGTAGCCATCGGCGGCGAGCGGGTGCGAGAAGCATGTGGGGTTGAAGTCAAGGCCGTGGCTATTCGCCTTGGCCCAGTCGAGCCAGGCGGCGAAGTGCTGAGGGCCAAGCTCGTTGCGCGGCACCTTCGTGCTTCCCGTCTCGGCGTAGATCGCGTGAAGGTTGAGGCGATGCGTGCCGGGGATCAGGCGGTAGGCGAGGTCGAGATCGCTGCGCAGCTCGTCGGCGTTGCGGGCCTTGCCGGGGTAGTTGCCGGTGGCGGCGATACCGCCCTCCAGCGGGCCGCCGGGGTTCTCGAAACCGCTCACGTCGTCGCCCTGCCAGCAGTGCAGGCTGAGCGACTGCGAGGCGAGCCGCGCCATGGCGGACTCGCTATCCACGCCGAGCGCGGCGTAGCGCTCACGGGCCAGCTCGTAGGCGGCCTCGATGTTGGATTGCCTGTTACCCATTGGTATTGTCCACTTAGTTGCGATCGAGATACTTCATCACCACTGCTTCGTCCACGTCCACGCCGAGGCCTGGCCGCTCAGGCACACTCAGCCAGCCGCCCGCGTGGTCCCATGGCTCGCGCACAAGCTCGTGCTGCATGGGGTTCGGCAGGGCCTTCAGCTCGAAGATGGTGTAGTTCGACGCGGCGAGCGTGAGGTGTGCGCTGGCCGCCGTAAGCACGGCGCTGCTCCAGGCGTGGGCGTTGATGGTGCGCCCGTGCAGCGCCGCCAGCTCCTGCACCTTCCAGTAGCCGGTGAGCCCCTCGGCGCGGCCCGCGTCCACCAGGATCACGTCGGCGAAGCCAGCGGCGATCAGCTGACGATACTGCTGCACCGTCCAGAGCTCCTCGCCCGTGGCGATGGGCGTGGTGACGGCGGCGCGCAGCTGCCGGTAGCCCGCCCAATCGCCGTGCGGCAGCGGGTCCTCGATCCAGCGGATGTTGTACTCGGCGAAGGCGCGGGTCATGCGGATCGCCTGCATTGGCTCGTAGCGCACATTGTGGCCCAGATCGACGATGATGTCCACCTGCGGCCCGACGGCCTGGCGCACCGCCCGCACGAAGGCCAGATCGCGCGCGGGCTCGTAGCCGAGGCGGGCGTCGCCACGCTTGCCGAAGCCGAACTTCACCGCGCTTACGCCGCGCGCCGCGTGCGCGCCGAACTCGCGCGCCATCTCGTCGAGGTCGGCCTTACTCGGGTGGGTGCTGACGCAGACCCGCAGCCGCGCGTGGCGCCTGCCGCCGAGCAGCTGGTAGACGGGCACGCCGAGCGCCTTGCCCTTCAGATCCCACATGGCGATGTCGAGGGCGCTGAGGGCGAAGGTGGCGATGCCGCCGTCGCCGTACCACCAGGTGTGGGCGCGCATCAGCTCCCAGAGCGCCAGCGTGTCGCGGGGGTCGCGCCCGATCAGGAGCGGGGCCAGCCCGCCGTCGATGATCGCCCGCACGGCGCGCGACGCCTCGGGCCACATCGTCACCGCCTCGCCCCAGCCCACTAGGCCGTCGTCGGTGGCGACGCGCACCAGGGTGATGTAGCGAGTGTTGCCGTTGTCGTTAGGCTCGGGGTAGGCGAGCGGGAAGGCGGTGATCGCGGTGATGCGCATGAGGTTTATCCGCAGATAACGCAGATTTCCGGCACATTTTCCGTCCGCGCCAGGCTAATCCAGGTGGAAGACTTCCTGAAGCTCGGCCATGCTCTGGTCGGCGTGGGCGCCGCTCAGATGCTCGAAGTAGGGCGCCATGAACGTCTGCCAGCGGGCGTTTACCTCCTCCTGCGCCATGCCGGCGAGCGAGGCCTGGAAGCTCTCTTCTACTTCGACGTAGCCGAAGAGCAGCCCGTCGTCGCGCAGAAAGAGCGAGTAGTTGTGCCAGCCCGTGCGCCGCAGCGCCTCTAGCATCTCGGGCCAGACGGCCTGATGGTGACGCTTGTACTCCGCGATCTGCTCGGGCTTAACTTTGAGGATGAAGCCGACGCGCTGCATTGGGAGTCCTTTCTGTGACAGGGTGACATGCCCTCGCTCTGCTCGGGCTGACCGGGTGACCAGGTGACACCTATCGGCACCAATAGGTGTCACCTAGTCACCGTGTCACCCGGTCACCCTGCAATCTACTCGTCCACGTTATCCTTGTCGTACACGGTGAACGGCCCCATCACGATGCGCAGGCCGCTGTCGCGGGTGGGGTCCTTCTCGATCGTGTAGGTGCCCATGCGGCCCGCCTCAAAGCTCTCGCCCGCCTCGCCCTTGATGGCATCCGTGGCGAGCAGGTAGGTGGCGTAGTAGGTGAGGTAGCCAAGATCCGTGAAGCTCCAGAGCGCAAACTCGGGGGCGCAGCCGCTCTTGGTGTAGCTCGCCATCTCGGCCGGCAGGCCCAGCCCCGAGATCTTC
>JAYUYB010000757.1:0-2823 GCA_043752655.1 Chloroflexota bacterium | reverse complement strand
GAACACGAAAGGCGCGAAGGGCTGCGAACCACCGCGAATCGGACCACGCGCGTGCGCGGTTCACGTTCGCGCGGTTCGTGCCACTTCGCGCCCTTCGTGTTCCACACGTTCGCCCCCGTTCACGCCGTTCGCGGTCTAGACGGCCTGGGGCACGCCCGCACGCCTACGGACGTTCTGGGCAAAGCTATGCCCCTAAAGGCATAGCTCACAAGTTAAGGTTTTCACGGTTGTGTCAAGTGACCGCTCAGGCCCACTTCCACGACCTGGGATTGCGCGAACGGACGTGGAACCTGCCGGTGATGATGGCCTTCGTGCTGAGCCTGATCTGGCGGCAGATCGGCTCGGTCTGCGAAGCCATCCGTACGCGCAATCGCGAAGGACTGCTGTGGGTAGACGCGCGGAAGGTGTGGCAACAGGCGACCGAACAACGCTGCAGGAGCCTGTCTGCCGACCTGTTCAAGGGACCAATGGGGTTAGGGGTGAGGGCCGCTCACTCCACCACCACGATCCCCTGCCCCGCCACCACCTCGCCCACCCGCCAGCAGCTCACGCCCGCCGCCGCGTAGGCCGCCTGGAGCGCGTCGGCCCGCTCGGGCGGCAGCACCAGCAGCAGCCCGCCCGAGGTCTGCGGGTCGAAGAGCAGCCGCTGGCGCGCCACATCGTCGCCGCTCTCGTAGCGCACGTAGCCGTCCTGCTCCAGAAAGGCGCGGTTGCGGTGGAGCCCACCGGGCACGATGCCTGCGGCGGCGTACTCCAGCGCGCCGGGCAGCGCCGGCAGCGCACCGAGCGACACCCGCAGCCCCACGACACTGTTACGCGCAATCTCGGCCGCGTGCCCCAGCAGCCCAAAGCCCGTAACGTCGGTAGCGCTGTGCGGTGCAAACGGCTGCGCCAGCTCGGCGGCCTGGCGGTTAAGCCGCAGCATGCTCGCCACTGCCGCCTCCAGATGCGCCGGGTCGCTCAGCTTGTCCTGCTTGCTCGCCGTGGTGATCAGGCCAACGCCCAGGGCCTTGGTGAGCAGCAGCACGTCGCCTGGCCGCGCGTTGGCCTTCGGCGTCAGCTGCGCCGGGTCGATGTAGCCGGTGACGCAGAGGCCGTACTTCGGCTCTTTGTCCACTACGGTGTGGCCGCCCGCGATCACCGCGCCAGCCTCGGCCACCTTGTCGGCGCCGCCCTGCAAGATCGCCTGGATCACGCTGTGCGGCAGCGTCTCGGGGAAGGCGGCGATGGCAAGGGCAAGCACTGGCCTACCGCCCATGGCGTAGACATCGCTCAGGGCGTTGGCGGCCGCGATCGCGCCGTAGGTGTACGGGTCGTCCACAATCGGCGGGAAGAAATCCACCGTCTGGACCATCGCCAGCCTGTCGCTTATCCGATACACGGCGGCATCGTCGCTCACCTCCAGCCCGATCAGCAGATCGGGGTGGCTGGGCAACCTCAGCGCGCCAAGCACTTGTGATAGGGCGCCCGGCCCCATTTTTGACGCTCAGCCAGCGCAGTCGGCCAGCTCGGTGAGCCGGATCTGCGCGCGCATATCGTCCATAGCGGTCTCCCCTATTCGTCAACATCGAGCCAGATATATCGTATCACGCTCCAGCCAGTGTTGCCTGTGGCGCTATCAGCCGCATATCGTCGTACGTGCTGTTAGTCCCCCGTACGAAGCGGGCCAGCTTCCCGGCAGCAGGGGCCGCCACGCCTGTGGGAAGCGGAACGTGTCAATAGGTTTGGCATATTCCGACATTATAGGAAATTAGTAGCACACTTCCTTGGAGGTCGGGAAGCGCATCTGGAAGGGCACGCTGCAGACCGACCTGCACGTGCCTGCACGCGACGCCGTCCCGCAAGAGCGCTCGAGCAGTAAAAAAACGCACACGTATAAAAATGTGGTCGTCACCGACCTTGGAGCGCGCAACGTCCGCTTCCTGAGCGCCCCCGCCCCCGGCTCGGTACACGATAAAACATTATGGGTGCGCATTGAAGCCAAACGGAGTGGCGTTGCTCATCAAGGCGCTCTGAACGGCTACTATTTGGCCACTCCACTGCTACGTGTTAGGCGGGAGCACGCGCTGCGTGCGGTACAATGATAGGCAATACAGGAGGTATGGCATGACCTACCAGGGGATGCTTGTACAGATCCCCAGGCTCAACACGCGTGAGCGGCTACTGCTGCTTGAGGTTCTAAGCCGCTCGTTGCGCGAGGAACTGACGCCGCCAGCTGCTACCCAATCATCGGCAGCGCGGGAAGCAACTGTTGATCGGCTATTTGGCGCGCTGAAGACTGAAGGCCAGCCACCAACCGATGCCGAGCTGCGGGAAGCGTACACCGACTATCTTATCAAGAAGTACGAATGATGCACGTACTTATCGACACCGATGTCACGCTCGATTTCCTACTCCTGCGCGAACCATTTGCCCAGGAGGCGCGTGAGATCTTCAAGGCGTGCGCTCAGGGTCGATTGACAGACGCTAGCGCGGCGATTACGCCAGTGAACATGTTCTACCTCGCGCGGAAGGTTATCGGCACGAGCAACGCTCGCGCCCTCGTTGGCGATCTGCTGACGCTTGTAGCGGTCTGTCCACTGGACAGGGCCATGCTCTCGGTGGCGCAGAAGCTTCCGCTATACTGACGCCAAGCGAACTCCTGGCACGACTCAGCCAGCCTTAGAAGGGGTGGGGCCAGCAATAGGCCGGAAATCGGTGCCATCTGTGGACAACAGCCCGGCGCGGGGTCCAAGCATGAGTTGTCAGGCGGCTATAGCTGAAGCTCGCAGCGAGGCTGGCTGCCGCCGGTAGGTGCGTCGCGGCGGTGGGCGCAAGCGCATC
>JAYUYB010000756.1:0-2827 GCA_043752655.1 Chloroflexota bacterium | reverse complement strand
ACCGGGTGATCGCTATCGACCTGCGCGGCCACGGCGAGTCGGAGAAGCCTGAGCATGGCTACCGCATCTCGCGCCTGGCCAAAGATGTGTACGACGCCCTGGCCGAGCTAGACCTCCACAGCATCAACCTGCTTGGCTGGTCGATGGGCTGCTCGGTCATCTGGAGCTACCTCGACCTCTTCGGCACCGAGCGCCTCAAGCGGCTCGTCCTGGTCGACGAGCCGTCGTGGGTCATGCACACCCCTGACCAGACGCCGCAGGATATCGCGAACACGGGAGCGATCGTGGATGCCACGGGCCTAGTCGGGCTCTACAACGCGCTGCGCAGCGACACCGTCGCCACGGTCAGCGGCTTCGTCGGCGGCATGGTCACCAAAGGCATGCCCGAGGACCTGAAGGCCTGGGTGATCGCCGAGAACCTCAAGCTGCCGGCGGAGTATGCGGCGCGGCTGGTGCTCAACCACGGCTCGCTCGACTGGCGCGATGTGATCCCGCGGATCACCCTGCCCACGCTGGTGATCGGTGGCAAGCACAGCCACGTCAACCCGCAGTCCCAGGTCTGGATCCACGAGCAGATCCAGGCCTCGCAGCTCGCGATCTTCGACGAGGGCGGGGCGCACTTTATGTTCCTGGAGGCCCCGGAGCGCTTCAATGAGGTCGTGCGAGTCTTTTTGAAGGGGTAGCGCTCGTTTCGATGCGCGGGCTGGTATGTATCGTAGGGGACCAGCACATGCCGGATCTGTACAAAGGGTATGCGAGAGCGCCTCCTGGCGCTTTCACTACGATTCTGCCCCTCTGCGTGCACGCCCTGCTAGCTGGCTCGATCCCGCTGGCCGCCACATTCGGTGCCCTGACCCTGACCCAGATCTACCTGGTGGCCGTCCTCCGATGCGCGCCTTTGTCTAGTTCGACGCGGCGCTGCTCTACACGACGACCGGCGCAGCGCCGTGTTCGCCGAGGCGTTCAACGTGCGTCTGGGCCTGCTGCTCGTCGCCGGCGGGGGGTACTCAGCCTAAATGCTTCCAAGCGGAATGTGCGGCATCAGGTGATTCTGGGAGGTCCATGCCCTCCCAGAAAAAAGCCTTCCTCATACCTCGATAACGCAAGCTCTGCCTGGAAGTATGTAGTCTGCGGCTGGTGCTCGCCGCAGCATGATCCTGAGTTTGTGCCGGTCCGCGCACCCGTGAGGCTGTACTCGTCCAGAAGCCTAGTGTTATAGTAACAACTTTATAATGCGCGCTCTGGTGCCCCAGCCGTTCCAAGGCATCAGAGCACGGAACAGATCACCGTTCCGTACGTATTCGCGCGCCTGGTCTGCAGCGCGTCATCAGCTGTATCGAAACAAGCACCGCCACCCGGCTTAGGCAAACAGTCTCTTGACAAGAAATGAACGCTCATTTACAATGTTAGTGTAAATGAGCGTTCATTTCTTGGAGCTGCCTCGTGAACCTGAAGTCTGCTGAGCGCATTAGCCAGCTGCTCGCTGCCGCCGCCACATGCTTCGCCCGCCGCGGCTTCCATCGCACGACGATGGACGAAATCGCCCGTGAAGCCGGCGTCAGCGCCGGCCTAATCTACCGCCACTTCGCCAGTAAGGACCAGCTCATTGTCGCCATCGTCGAGCAGCACCGGGCCGAGCAGCTCGCCCGCATCGCCGTCGCCGCCACACAACCCATCCTCGCCGCGGCACTCGACGCCTTGGCCGACGCTGACCTCGCCGCGGGCGCCTCACGGACCGACGGGCTGCTTTTCGCCGAGGTGATCGCTGAGGCCCTCCGCAACCCCGAGATTGAGCATGTCGTCCGCACCGGCGACGATGCCGTCCGGGTCGCCCTAGCCGAGATGCTCGCCGCCGCTCAGGAGCGCAGCGAGATCGATCGAGCCCGTGATCCGCTGCTTACAGCCGAGCTGCTGCTGGCCCTCGGTGAGGGAACTTTCCTGCGCGTTGCGTTCGCCTCGCCGGAAGAGCGCGCGCACCTCACCCGTTTGAGGGAGGGCCTACGAGCCGCGTACCGCCAACTCGCCGGACTGCCGGCCGCTTCACCACTCAGCTAATCGTTCGGCCTGTGCCGGCTGCGACGCCGGCGCCCTGAGCCACCTATCGCTGCACAAAGGAGCACTTGATGTCGCCCCTGGCTTTGCCGTCCCCATCGTCACCGCCCCACGTCCATAATCGGGCGCGCCTGGACGCCCTCGATCTCCTGCGCGGTTTCGCCTTATTCGGCATCCTGGTGGTCAACCTGCCGTTCTTCGCTCAGCCGATCTACGCGACCTTCGCGGGCGCTACGTCCAGTTCCTGGCTGGACCAGGCCGCGGCGGCCTTTGTGGCCTTCGCCTTCGAAGCCAAGTTCTACGTGCTCTTCGCCTGGCTCTTCGGCTACGGCCTCGCCACCCAACTGCGCCGGGCCTCAATCGATGCCGTCTCACCGGGACCGCGCTTCGCCCGGCGTCTCGTCGGCTTGCTGGTCTTCGGCATCCTCCACGCCACCCTGCTGTTCGTCGGCGATATTCTGGTCTCGTACATGATCCTCGGCGCCATGTTCTGGCTGCTCCGCGACTGGCCGTCACTACGGCTCACGAAGTTCGCACTGGCGATGCTCACCCTGGCCGTTGTCGGACGGCTGGTGCTGGCGGCTGCGCCGCAAACGACGGGGGTTTGGGCACCGGCTGAGTTGGAGCGCCTTACAGCACAGGCGTACGAGCACTATCTCGGGAGCTTCGGTATGACGGTGGAGCAGCGGTTACGTGACCTGGTGATCTTCTACAGCTTCACCCCGCTGTTCAACTGGCCCACGATCCTGGCGATGTTTGCGCTGGGCCTCGTCGC
>JAYUYB010000755.1:0-7080 GCA_043752655.1 Chloroflexota bacterium | reverse complement strand
AGCCGAGGATGGCGTTCAGGGGCGTGCGCAGCTCGTGGCTCATGGTGGCGAGGAACATGCTCTTGGCGTGGCTGGCGGCCTCGGCGGCAGCCTGAGCGCGGTAGGCCTCCTCCTCGGCGCGCTTGCGGTGCATGAGGTCGGCCATGAGTTGCTCCTGGCGGGCCAGGCTTGTCTGGAGCTCGGCGTTGCGCTCCTGGAGGGCGCGGCGCTGCTGGCGTAGGCTGGCGACCATCTGGTTGAAGCTTTGGGCTAGGCGGCCAAGCTCGTCGCGGTTTGTCACCTCCAGGGTTGGCTGGAGATCGCCTGCGGCCACCTTGTCGGCGGCGCTAGTGAGCCGCCCGAGCCGCTGGGCGATGCGGCCGGAGAGGGTTAGGCCAATGGCGGCGGAGATGACGATGGCGAGGAGGGTGTCGAAGGCGATGAAGCGGCGCGCGGTGTCGTAGGCGCCGCGCACCACGGCGAGCGCAGCGCTGGCCTGAAGCTGGCTCTCGGCGGCGAGCTGGGCCATTTCTGCCTCCAGGCTTCCGTAGAGCGGGTTCATGCGCGAGTAGAACGGCTGGACGCTGCCCGTGTTCGCCTCGCTGGCCGCAGGGATGAAGCTGTCGTAGTTGGCAGCGAGCACACGCGCCCAGTCGGCCTCCACGTTGGCAAAACGCTCGGCCTCGGCGGGGCTGCTGATCAGCGGCCTATAGGCATTGAGGTGGCCGGCCATCTCGGCTTCGAGCTCGGCCATCTTACGCCTGCTGCGGGCCTTGTCGGCCGCGTTGGTGTAGATCAGATACTCAAGCTGCTGCACGCGGTAGCGGCTGATCACAGAGTTGATCGCGGCCACGCCATTGAGCGAGGGCACGGTGTGCTGCTCCACAAAGGCGGCACGGCTGTTCATCACGCCCATCAGCTGCCAGGCCACCAGGCTGAGGATGCACATCAGCAGCAGGTCGAGGGCAAACCCGCCAAGCAGCTTGGCGCGGATCGGGAACAGCATAGCTAGGGGCCCTCCAGCTCGAGCAGCTGCTCGATCGAGACGCCGACCTGGGCGCCGCCGGCAAACACGGAGCCGATGATGCGCTGCTCAACGCGCTGTGCTGCCAGGGTGTAGGCGCGGGGCGGCAGGGGGATCGCGCGGGCGCGCTGCGCGAGGGCGGGGCCGTTGGCCAGGTAGAACTCCACAAAGGCGCGCAGCTCCGGCCGGTCAAGGGCGTCGGCGCGCACGTAGATGAAGATTGGCCGGGCGAGCGGTTGGTACGAGCCGTTGGCGATGCTCTGCGCAGAGGGGGCCACGCAGCCGGCACCGCCGTCGATCGCCAGGGCGCGCAGGCGCTCACCATACTCGACATAATATGAGTAGCCAAAAAAGCCGAGGCCGTCAGGGTCTTCGGCGAGATCCTGAGCGATCAGGTAGTCGTCCTCGCTGGCCATGTAGTCGCGGCGGCTTACGCCCTCCGTGCCGACAACGGCGGCGGTGAAGTAGTCGTAGGTACCGGAGTCTGTGCCAGCGCCATAGAGATTCAGCGGCTGGTCGGGCCAGTCCGGGCGCAGGTCGCTCCAGCGCACCAACGTGCCCTCGGCGGAGGGCTCCCAGATGCGACGCAGCTCGTCGACGGTGAGGCACGTAACCCAATTGTTGGAGGGATGCACCACGACGGAGAGGCCGTCGTAGGCGATGGGCAGCTCGACGAAGCTGATCGCAGCGGCGGCGCAGTTGTCGGCCTCGCTGCGCTTGATCGGGCGCGAGGCGCCGGTGATCAGGATCTCGCCGGCGCAGAACTTTTTAAAGCCGCCGCCGGTGCCGCTTACGCCGAGGCGCAGATCCACGCCGGGCGCAAGCTGCTGGAAGGCGATCACGGCGCCCTCGGTGATCGGAAACACCGTGCTGGAGCCGTCGATCTGAACCACGCCCCCAAGGCGGGCGAGAGCAGCAGGAGCAGCAGGCGCGACGAGGGTTGGCGTGGGGGCTGCGGGGGCGCTCATAGCACGCTGCGTAGGGGCGATTGCGGGTTCGGTCGGCAGCAGGCTGGAGGTTGGGGTGGTGGGGCTGGCTGCGCTGCAGGCCGCAAGGGTGGCCACAAGCGCCAGCACAAAGAGAGTGCGAGGGCTCACACGTATCCTAAGGGTACAGGGTACAGCCCGAGCGCAGCCGCCGTTTTGGCGAACCTGAAGCGTAGAGCACAGCTGCAACTTGCCCTTACACAATTGTACGGGGGCGAGGTTAAGCCGGAGTTAAGTAGCGATGAAAGGCTGGTGACAAAGCCAGGGGCGTGGCGTTACGTAGCGCGAAGGTACGTACGTGCTTACGTAATCCTTGCGATGTGCTACTAGCGGGCTTCCTGTAGCATAGACACAGATACGGCGGCAGCAAGCACAGAAGGAGCCCCCACATGAGCACCATCGAGCAGAGCCGGCGCGAGCAGATCGACCAGATGGCGGCCCAGGCCCTGCGCGCGGGCAGCGGATTCGTCGGCGGCCTCTTCGCCAGCATGGGCGTTGGCCTGCGCGGCCTCGCCGACCTCCGGGCCGGCGCGCCCAGCCTCGCCGCAGCCCCGGCGGTGTGCAGCGGCACCAGCGAGCTGTTCGCCCGCGCCATCGGCGAGAACTCCAACAGTGCGATGGACTGGCTGTACTACGCTGCCCAGCTGCCCAGCGCCGACGAGCGCCGCTACTGTGCTGGCCGCGCGCTCCAGATCGACCCACAGAATGAGGTGGTGCGCGCCGAGCTGCGCCGGATGCGGCTGAGGTAAAGGGCCACTTGGCCCACGAAGGCGCGAACAGCTGCGAACCACCGCGAAACGGGCCACGCCCCTTTCGCGGTTTCGCGTTCGCGCCCTTCGCCGACTTCGCGCCCTTCGTGGTCTAGACGGTTCGCGCTCCAGACGCTTCGCGCCCTTCGTGGTACAATCGCCGCATCCAGGGAGAACTATGCCAGCCGCGTGGGCGGCACCGGCCCGCACAAAGGAAGATCTATGCGCGTCGTCGCGATGATCATGGCCGGCGGCGAGGGCACCAGGCTAAGTGTGCTGTCCGAGAAGCGCGCCAAGCCCTCCGTACCCTTCGCAGGGAAGTTTCGCATCATCGACTTCACCCTCTCCAACTGTGTCAACTCGGGTATCTTCGATGTGGCGGTGCTCACGCAGTATCGCCCCCACTCGCTGAACGACCACCTCGGCATCGGCAAGCCCTGGGATCTCGACCGCTCGCGCGGCGGCGTGCGCCTGCTCCAGCCCTACCAGGGCCGCAACGACCAGAGCTGGTACAAGGGCACCTCGGACGCGATCTACCAGAACCTCGGCTTCATCCAGGAGCGTCGCGCCGACCTTGTGGTCATCCTCTCAGGCGACCATATCTACAAGATGGACTACAACACCATCATCGAGACCCACCGGCGCACCCGCGCCGACCTGACTGTGGGCGTGATGGAGGTGCCGCTCGACGAGACCGACCGCTTCGGGATCATGACCACCGACGCGCAGGATCGCATCGTGGAGTTTACCGAGAAGCCCAAAAATCGCGACAAGGGCGTGCTGGCCTCCATGGGCATCTACGTCTTCACGGCCGACACGCTGATCCAGCGGCTCTCTGAGGGCAGCGCCGATAAGCCGCGCATCGACTTTGGCAAAAACGTGATCCCCGCGATGGTGGCCGAGGACACGGTGATGGCCCATCGCTTCAGTGGCTACTGGGTGGATGTTGGCACGATCCAGTCGTACTGGGAGACGAGCATGCAGCTGCTCGACCCGGCCCTCGACTTCGACCTCTACGACCCAGGCTGGGTGATCCGCACGCGCAGCGAGGAGCGCCCGCCAGCCAAGATCGGCCCCCAGGCCCGCGTGATTAGCTCGATCATCTGCAACGGCTGCATCGTGCGCGGCAGCGTGGAGCGCTCGGTGCTCTCGCCAGGCGTGTATGTGTCGCCCGGCGCAATTGTGCGCGACAGCGTGGTGATGAACGATACCTGGATCGGCCCCGGCGCCGTGCTCGACCGGGTGATCGTGGATAAGCAGGTGGTGGTGGGCGCGGGCGCGCACCTCGGCGTGGGCGACGATCTGACGACGCCCAACAAGGCCGCGCCCGACAAGCTCAATACCGGCGTGACGGTTGTAGGTAAGTCGGCCCACATCCCGCCCGGCATTACGGTTGGGCGCAACGTGGTGGTGAACGCCGACCGCGACGCCGAGGATTTTCCAGGTGGGAACGTGCCGTCGGGAGAAACTATCTAGACAAGGAGACAAGGAGACCGGGAGACAGGGAGCGCCTAACGGCATAGAGGGGCTGTCTCCTTGTCTCCTTGTCTCCTTGTCTCCTTGTCTCCTTGTCTCCTTGTCTGGAGAAGAAATGCTACGCACAATCGCCCTGATCCTCGCTGGCGGCGACTCGCCCGCGCTGTCGGTGCTCACCGCCGAGCGCACCGAGGCCGCCGTGCCGTTCGGCGGGAAGTTTCGCATCATTGATTTTGCGCTCTCCAACTGTGTGAACTCGGGCATTTACAACGTGGGCGTGCTCACGCAGTACCGCCCGCGCTCGCTCCACGCCCACCTTGGCGTCGGGCGCCCCTGGGATCTGGACCGCGCCCAAGGCGGCCTGCGCATTCTGCACCCCTCGCCCACCGCCGACGGTGGCGGCTGGCAGCGCGGCACCGCCGACGCTGTGCGCTACAACCTCGACCTGATCGAGGATCAGCCGCTCGACGCGGTGCTCATGCTGGCTGGCGACCACGTCTACAAGATGGACTACACGCCACTGCTGCAGCTCCACGAGGAGCGCGAGGCCGACGTGACGATGGGCGTGCGCAGCGTGAGCCCCCACGACGCGCATCGCTACGGGATTGTGACGGTGGGCGGCGACGGGCGGGTGGATCGCTTTGAGGAGAAGCCGCGCCGCGCTAGCTCGAACCTGGCCTCAATGGGGATCTATGTCTTCCGACGCCAGTTTCTGATCGACCTGCTGCGCGGCGGCAGCGAGCAGGATTTTGGGCGCCACCTGATGTCCAAGGTGGTGGGCCGGGGCCGCGCCTTCGCCTACAACTTCCAGGGCTACTGGGCCGATGTCGGCACCGTGCAGTCGTTCTACGAGGCGAACCTGGCGCTGCTCGCCGAGACGCCCGCGCTCGACCTGTACGACCCAGAGTGGGTGATCCACACCGCCAGCGCAGACAGGCCGGGCGTGCAGCTGGGCGATACGGCCCGCGTCGAGAATAGCCTGCTCAGCGACGGCTGCCGCGTCTTCGGGACGGTCCAGCGCTCGGTGCTCTCGCCGGGTGTGTTCGTCTCGCAGGGGGCCACGATCCGCGACTCGATTATTATGGGTGACGCCTGGATTGGGCCGGACGCCGTGGTGGATCACTGCATTGTGGATGAGGGCGCGCGGGTGGGCGCCGGGGCCGTGGTGGGCGACGGCGAAGCCACCACGCCCAACCAGGCGGCCCCCGAGCGGCTCAACACCGGCCTAACGATTGTTGGCGCCCACGCCCGCATCCCCGATGGCCTGAGCGTGGGCCGCAACGTGGCGATCCGCCCGCGCGCCGCTGAGGAGCTGTTTGCGCAGGGCAAGAGCATGGCGAGCGGGACGACGCTGTGACCAAGACAGGGAGACAGGGAGACAGGGAGACAGGGAGACAGCCCGTGCTCGCCGTTAGGCGCTCCTTGTCTCCTTGTCTCCCTGTCTCCCTGTCTCCTTGTCTCCTTGTCTCCCTGTCTCCTTGTCTCCTTGTCTCCTTGTCTCCTTGTCTCCCCAGCGAGCGCAGCGAGCGATGCTCCTTGTCTCCGGGTCTTCTTAAACAATGACAATTCCTGAGCTGATCATAGACTCAACGCTCAAGCCCCGCCTCGCCGCCGGCCACCCCTGGGTCTACCGCAACCATGTGCGCGAGGGAGGGCGGCTCGTCTCGGGGCAGTGGGTGCGGCTGCGCTGCGGGGGCCTCACAGCTTACGGGCTCTGGGATGCGACCAGCGCCATTGCGGTGCGCGTGTTCAGCCGCCACGGCCCGCCGGACGCCGCCTGGGTTCAGGAGCGGGTCTGGGAGGCGTGGGAGGGCCGCGCCGCGCTGCGCGACAGCGAGCCGACTACGAGCGCGTACCGCTGGATCTACGGCGAGGGCGACGGGCTGCCTGGCCTGGTGGTTGACCGCTACGGCGACTACGCCGTGATCCAGACCTACGCCGAGAGCCTGCGCACGCTCGTGCCGCTGGTGGCGTCGGCCCTGCGCGTCTGCGACCCTGGGCTGCGCGGGGCTGTGCTGCGCGAGCGCCCCGGCGCCGACGACCCCGCCGCCGACCGCGCCGAGCCCAGCGAGGACGCCGCCCCCTCACGCCTGCGAACACTCTGGGGCGAGGCCCCGCCCGCCGAGCTGGTGGTGCAGGAGCACGGCCTGCGCTTCCACGCCGACCTCTACCACGGCCAGAAGACCGGCCTGTTCCTCGACCATCGCGAGAACCGGCGCACAGTGGAGCAGCTGGCGGGCGGGCGCAGCGTGCTGAACTGCTTCGCCTACACGGGCGGCTTCTCGCTGTACGCGCTGCGCGGCGGCGCCGCCGAGGTGATCAGCGCCGATATTGGCAAGGGCCTCGCCGAGGCGACCGCAGCCAACCTCGCGCTGAACGGCATGGACGCGCGGCGCCATCGCTTTGTCACCGAGGACTGCTTCGCGCTGCTGGATGGCTACGCCAAGGCGGGCCGCCGCTTCGACATGCTGATCCTTGACCCGCCCAGCTTCGCGCGCCAGAAGAGCAATCAGCACGCGGCCCTGCGCGCCTACGCCCGCATCAACAGCCTGGCCATGCGCTGCCTGGAGCCGGGCGGGCTGCTGGTGTCGGCGAGCTGCACGAGCCAGGTGGGGCCAGAGCAGTTCCGCACGATGCTGGGCGAGGCCGCAGGCCAGGCTGGCGTGCGGCTCCAGATTATCCACGAGGCGGGCCAGCCCGCCGACCACCCCGTGCCCGCTGGCTTCCCCGAGGGCCGCTACCTAAAGTGTGTGGTGGCGCGGGCGCTGCCGATCGGTTAGGGGTTCCGGCGGCACGCACACCTCCTAATAAACTGAATCAGCCCTACGACGGATTGCGTGCGCACGCCGCTGGTAGACCATGTGCT
>JAYUYB010000754.1:0-7088 GCA_043752655.1 Chloroflexota bacterium | reverse complement strand
CCCAGACCATGCGCGACCACGTGACCGTGGAGGAGACGCTGAAGGCGGTGGTATCCGAGGCGGTGCGCATGGTGCGCTCGCAGATCGGCTACGCGATGTTTGTGCCTGCCTCGGCGCAGGACCCGCAGCTGGTGCAGCAGCCTGCCGACAAGCTCGCCGAAGATCAGCTCTGGCGGCTCTACTGGCAGGGCCAGACCAGCGAGCACGAGCTGAACATCAACGACCCGGGGAGCGAGTTTGCCCCAAGCGGGATAAAAAACCTGCTGCATGTGCCGATCTGGGTGCGCGGTGCGGTGATGGCGGGCCTGGGGCTCGTGAACCACCCCGGTGGCTTCGGCGCCCCGGACATCAAGCTGGCGCGGGCGATCGCCGACCAGGCCAGCGCGCAGATCGAGCGCATGCTGCTCTACCAGGAGATGTTCGACCAGGCCAAGCTGCGCACCGAGATGGAGCTTGCCCGGCGGGTGCAGCTCGATCTGCTGCCACGCACCCTACCTGTGGTGCAGGGCCTCGACATCTATGCTAATTCGCGGCCGGCCTACCAGGTAGGCGGCGACTTCTTCGACTTCATCCAGGCCGAAGGGCGCCCCTTCATCTTCTCCGCCGGCGACGTGACGGGCAAAGGCCTTTCGGCAGCCCTGCTGATGACCATGACCCGCTCGGCGCTGCACAGCAAGGCGCAGTTTATGCCCTACCCCACGCCCGAGGCTGTGATGCGCCAGTCGAACGAGGATCTGTACAACGACTTCACACGCGTGGGCGTGTTCGCGACGGTGTTCGTGGGCCAGTACGAGCCGGGCAGCCAGAAGATGGTCTACGCGAACGCGGGCCACGCCCCGGTGATCTACCGGCCCCACGATGGCGAGCCGGTGCTGCTGCGGGCCGACAGCACGGCGATCGGCATTCTGCCTGTGAACCCCAGCCGCAACCAGGTGCTGCGTATGGCACCGAACGACCTGCTGATCGTGGCCACGGACGGCTTCAGCGATGTGCGCGACCCGAATGATGATCTGTTCGGGATCGACCGGCTGATGGAGCTGGTGGATCGGCTGCACGCTGGGACGGCCCGCGAGATCGCGGCCGGCATGTTCGAGGAGGCTGATCGCTTCGGCCACGGGCGACAGCAGGACGACGACCAGACGTTGATCGTGATCAAAGGAGCAGCGTCGTGACTTCCTGGCATCCCGAGCTGGTCCGGCTTGATCTGCCGGCCCGCTACACTTATCTGCACCTGCTCAGCGACTGCATCGCCGATATGCTGCGCCTCGTGGAAGGCGTGAGCGACTTTGAAACCCTTGCCTACAACGTGCAGCTCGCCGCTCACGAGGTGTGTACCAACATTATTACCCACGCTTATAGCAACAGCGGCGATGGGCGCATCGAGATGACACTCACGCTGCGCAGGGATGAGCAGCCCTGTCTTACCATCGACCTGCACGACACTGGCAAGGCCTTTGAAGCTGAGAGCTATAACGCGCCGGACTTGGATGAGGTACGCGTGCATGGCTACGGCCTGTTCCTGATCCGCAACCTGATGGACAGCGTGACCTATACCCCGACAGCGGGGCGCAATCACTGGTCGCTGACGAAGAACGTCTTGTAGAAAAGGTGAAGCGCCCATGGCAACGATCCTGATAGTTGACGATTACGCGCCGAACCATCGGCTGATGAGCTTTGTGCTGGAGCAGAGCGGCTACGCGGTGGTATCGGCCCTGGATGGCCTGTATGCTTTGGAGTGCCTTGCGATGATGCCGATCGACCTGATCGTGACCGACCTGACGATGCCGCGCCTCGACGGCCTGGGCCTGACTGAGCGCGTGCGCGCGGACGCCCGCTTCTGCGGCGTGCCGATTATTGTGGTGACGGCCAGCGGCAAGGAGACTGACGAGGTGAAGGCGACAGGCGTGGGCGTAGACGCCTTCCTCACGAAGCCAGTGGACTCGGAGGATCTGGCCCGCGCCGTGGCGTTGCTGGTAGCACGGGAGGCGGCCCGTGGTGGTGGTCCCTTTCTAGCCCTGCGTCGGAGCGCCGCATAGGCTCGCGATTCGAGCATTCGCTGGATAAGGAGAGGCGTGGGCGCCCACAAGGGGCGCCCTTACTGATCCCGGAGAGGCATGGGCGCGCCTACGTGACGGTGGGCGCCTCGGCCATATACTTTTCGTGGCGCCCCTCCAGCACGATCTGGCGCATACGCAGCGCCGCCGCGTGGATCTCGCCGAAGCTATTGTAGATCGGGGCGATGCCGAGGCGGATGTTGGCGGGGGCGCGAAAGTCGGGCAGCACGCCCAGCTCGCGGATGAGCGCCAGATCGATCCCCAGGGCCTGGGGGTGCCCCAGCGACACATGTGATCCGCGCCACTCCGGCAGGCGTGGCGAGTTCAGCGTGAAGCCGAGCGGCGCCAGGAGCTGCTCCCAAAGCTCGATCAGGTACGCGCTCTGGCGTTCGGACTTGGCCCGCAGGCGCGCCATGCCGGCTTCTAGCAGCAGATCGACCCCCGGCTCGATCAGGCCGAGCGAGACCACCGAGGGCGTGCCGCTGAGGAAGCGGCGGATGCCCTGGGCCGGCTGATACGCTAGGCCGAAGGCGAACAGGTCGCGCTGGCCCATCCAGCCAGCGATGGGGTTCACCAGACGCTCCTGAAGCTCGCGGCGCACGTAGAGGAAGGCGGGCGCGCCCGGCCCACCGTTGAGGTACTTGTAGCAGCAGCCCACGGCCAGATCGGCGCCTGCCGCCTCCAGATCTACCGGCACCGCGCCCACGGAGTGGCTGAGATCCCAGAGCGTGAGCGCACCAGCGGCGCGGGCGGCCGCAGAGATGGCCGCCATGTCGTAGGTGTAGCCGCTCTTGAAGACGGTGTGGGAAAGCGTGAGCAGGGCGGCGTCGCCGTCGAGACGAGCCAGGATCGCCTCCACCGGGCCGTGAATGCTGTCCGGCGACGCGACGACATCTAGCGCGTGCTGATGGCCCAGGAGGTCGATCACGCCTTGAAGGACGTAGAGATCGGAGGGGAAGTTGAGGTCGTCGGAGATGATTCGGCTGCGGCCCGCCTGTGCGCGCAGCGCGGCGACGGCGAGCTTGAACAGGTTTACGGAGGTGGAGTCGGCGACGAGCACTTCGTCGGGGTGGGCGCCGATCAGCTGAGCGATCTTGGCGCCCAGGCGCTCCGGGGCGGTGAACCACCCCTCGTTCCAGCCGCGGATGAGGCGGCCGCCCCACTGCTGGCGCACGAGATCAATGGCGAGCTCGGTGGCGGCGAGGGGCAGACGGCCGAGCGAGTTGCCGTCAAGATAGATCAGGTCGGGGTCGTCGTCGACGAAGCGAGCGCGGAAGGGCGCCAGCTCGTCGGCGGCGTCGAGCTCGGCGGCGTAGGCGGCGTCGAGTGAGGGAGTCATGGCTGCTTTCTGATAGCTTTGTAATCTCGGGGCGCCCACGAGGGGCGCCGGTACGCCCTGTCAAATGGGCTCAGGCAGGGGCGCCGGTACGCGCTAGAGCTGCGAGCGGATGGCCCAGAGGTCGGGGAAGAGCGGCTTGAGGGTGGTGGTGAGGTAGGCGGCGCCGCTGGAGCCGCCGGTGCCGAGCTTGACGCCGATGGTGCGCTCCACCATCTTGACGTGGCGGTAGCGCCACTCCTGGAAGCCCTCGTCCATATCGACCAGGCGCTCGCAGATATTGCGGGCGGTGCTGTTGTGGCGATAGACCGCCACAAGCACGGCCTGGAGCTCGTCGGAGGGGTGGATAGGCTCGCGGACATCGCGCTGAAGCTGGGCTTTTGGCACGGGGTGGCCGCACAGGCTGAGGTAGTGAAGGAAGGCGTCCCAGACGGTAGGGGCCTCGTGGCGGGCTGCGAGGCGGGCGTGGCTTGCGGGCTCGTTGGCGAGATGGCGCAGCATATTCTCGCGCTTGTGGCCGAGCAGGAACTCGATCTCGCGGAACTGGGCCGACTGGAAGCCGCTCGCCGAATCTAGGTGGTCGCGGAAGGCGCTGAACTCCAGGGGCGTCATCGTCTCTAGCACATCCACCTGGGCGACGACCGTCTTGAGGATGGTGAGGACACGGCGCAGGGTATGGCCGACGCGGGCGGTATCACCCTCGCGCAGCCGGAGCGCGGCGTAATCGAGCTCGTGGAGCAGCTGCTTGAACCAGAGCTCGTAGACCTGATGGATGACGATAAAGAGCAGTTCATCGTGCTCGGCGGGCTGGTCGCCGCCGCTACGAGGCGCCTGGAGGGCCAGAAGATCCTCCACCTTGAGGTAGGCCGCGTAGGTGAGGGGGTGCGCCATTGCTTGGTCCTTTCTGTGGGGGTCGGCTTGACCTTTGGGAACCCGCCCAAGCCGCCGGGCTTGAGCCCGAGCGGTTAGATATGGTATTGCTTGTCAAGCCCCAAACGCGCGTTTGGTCATTCGGCTTGCGGCCCGGCGGGTGCGGGCCTGCCAAGCGTACCCCGCCGGTCAAGGCCAAGACGCGCGCGCGCTGGGCCATCTGCGGCACCAGCCCCGCATAGGCTCCCGCGGCAGCGGCACTCCGACACAGGCTGACGTTGATCGTCAGCACCAGCAACCAGGCAGCGGTGCGCATCCCGATGCCGGGAATGGTCTGAAGCAGGCGCGCCGACTCGGCCCACGCGCCATCCTGGAGCACCTGGGCCAGCTCGCCCTCCAGCGTACGGATGCGGGCATCCAGATCCGTAATGGTCGCATCAAGCTGGGTCTGCACCGAGGCCACCACGACCGGCCACTGGCGCAGCGCGTGGCGATGGTTGCGGGCCTGCTGGCGCATCGCCATGAGGGTATCGCGGGCCACAAGCCGCTGGCGCAGCTCGTGATAAACCGCTGGCGGTGGCGTCCAACGCGCCGGCTGGCGCTCGGCGGCAAACTGGGTCAGCAGCTCGGCATCAAGGGCGTCGGTTTTGCTCCGGCGCGGCAGCGACGTGGCGTCGTTGTGGGCATGGGCCGGGTTGACCACACTGACCGCGTAGCCAGCCTGGTGCAGCGCGACGCCCAAGGCGATCCCGTACGAGCCGGTGGCTTCCATCACGACGAGCGTTGCCTGGGGAGCGACGCTTGTCGTCTGGAGCTGGGACTGCAAGGCCGCAAAGCCGTCCGGTGTTTGGGCCAGTGTCAGCGGGCGGGTGCGTGGGGCGTTCCGCGCCGCCGCCCAGCTGACGGTAAAGGTCGCGCCCGCGATATCAATGCCCACAAACAAGCAATAGGTGCATTCAGCATCCATGGTGTCCTCGCCTTCAGGATGGGGTTGTGTGCTCCGCAACCCGGTAGGCGTCGCGCGTCATGGCTCGTAATGCGTGGTCGATGCCACATGATATGGTTCTGACTGCGAGATGCCCAGGATGGTGGGGGCACTATCTAACCGACGCGGTCGAGGCCGCCAGGCGGGTTTTCGTCCTCACCACCATCCTTGGGGCGGATAGATACATTATACGAGGCGGGTTTCTCGCTGGCTTTAGCCAGAACAGCGGACGCATTGGTATCCGCGTCTTGAGCCTGCTCGCGAAGGATCTTCTCTTTGATCGCGGCGCGGACAAAATCGGTCATCGTCGTGTCGGCTGATGCCGCAGCGATGCGCAGGGCCTTGCGTTCTTCCACCGTCAGCTGGAGCGGAAAGCGGGGGTTGCTCATCTGTTCGTCTTGCGCTATACGTGTAAACGTAATAGGATAAGTATACCATTGAGCACGATGCAACGCAAAGCCTTTCTGTACCGCCTGACCCCTCCCGCGCCCAGGCGCGGCGGCTTGCTGCAATCCTGGAAACCTGCCACTTTTTCTACAACAACTGCCTTGCGGAGCGCAAGACCGCGTATCAGGAGCGCGGCGTCACTATCGGCAAGGTTGCACAGTTGCGGCGGGTGAAGGAGCGCAAGGCCACAAACCCGTGGGCGAAGGATGTGCATAGCCACGTCTTGCAAACCGTGGTACAGGATCTTGCCAAGGCGTTTGCTGCCTTCTTCCGCCGCGTGAAAGCAGGTGAGACGCCAGGCTATCCGCGCTTTAAGGGGCGCAATCGCTGGCGTTCGTTCGGCTTCAAGGAGCATGGCAACGGCTTTCGGGTGGACGGACGGCGCTTGAAGCTGTCGGGCATCGGGCGGCTCGCGGTGCGCTGGCATCGCCCGATCGAGGGCCAGATCAAGACGCTCCGCATCAGCAAGCAGGCCGGGAAGTGGTTCGCCAGCTTCTCCTGCGTGGTCGATACGCCGCTCCCGCTCTCGCCGACTGGCACGGACAGCGGGATTGATGTGGGGCTGTCCAACCTGATCACGACATCGGACAGGGCGCACGTTGCGCCCGCGCGTTTCTATCGCACGGCACAACGTCAATTGCGGGTCGCGCAGCGCCGGGTGGCGCGGCGGGTGAAAGGCAGCCATAACCGGCGCAAGGCCATCGTGCTGCTGCAACGCCAGCACGCGCGGATTGGGAACCAGCGCAAGGACTACCTGAACAAGCTGGCGCATGATCTGGTGGGGCGCTACGACCGGATCGCGCTGGAAGACCTGTCGATCACGCGCATGGTGCATGGCAACCTTGCCAAGAGCATCTTGGACGCCGGGTGGGGCTACTTGGTTCAGCGACGTACGCACAAGGCTGCAAGTGCCGGTCGTGTCGTTGTCCTGGTCGACCCGCGGTACACATCCAACACGTGTTCTGGCTGTGGTGCGCAGTTCGTGGGCCTCACCCTGAAAGCTCGCTGGGTTGATTGCGTGTGTGGCCTGTCGCTCGACCGCGACCACAACGCCGCACGAAACATCCTGAACCGGGGCGGACAGCTCCGTTGGTCATCAAGCTCGCCACGAGGCGGGTTGGGCCAAGCAGCCGCCGGGCTGTAGCCCGTGCGGAGTGTCACTATAGTACAATACTAGCCTGATTGGCCTGCAACCCATAAGGAGCACTATGTTCCCAGAGCTGACGATTAGCGGGGCGCCGTTTGAGCGAGGGCGGGCCTACGGTGCCACCGTGGCGACACTTGTTGCGCACAGCATTGCCAGCTACGCGCGGCTCTTCGCCTGTCGGCGCGGCCTCGACTGGACCGCGAGCCAGGCCGAGGCCATGCGCTTTGCCCCGCTGCTCCAGGAGGAGGC
>JAYUYB010000753.1:0-7094 GCA_043752655.1 Chloroflexota bacterium | reverse complement strand
CGCCGCCGAGGGCACCACCGATGCCTGCGAGGCGCCCGGCGCCGAAGATAGCGATCACGATCACGAGAATAATGAGCAGCTCGCCCCAGCCTAATCCGAACATGACGCACTCCTTCTGATTAAGCAACGCCCCACAAGTGTAGGGCGATAAAGTGCATGCTCTCGCTGCACCAGCATTATACCCTAGCGGGATGGCGTGTCAACCGGAATGAACTCTTCGCCGGACAGGATATTGACAGATTTTTTGCGAGGGTGTATACTCTCGGAAACCGCTTTCCTAGATCGTCACGCTTGATGCCAATCGCTCGCAGCCACTAGCTGTAGCCTGGTTAGTCTTTACACTTTGCCCAGTGCAGGGCAGGCCCGACGACGGGTGCAAAATGGCGACCATCGACGAAATTGCCAGGCTGGCGCAGGTCTCGCCGGCCACAGTCTCCAAAGTGCTCAACAACCGGCGCTACGTGAGCACGCTCACGCGGGCGCGTGTGGAGCGCGTGATCGCGGAGACTGGCTTTGTGCCCAGCCAGCGCGCCCGTGGGCTGAGCCAGCGGCGCTCGTTTATCCTTGGCCTGCTGATCCCCTACACCTCAGACCAGCTCTTCGCCGACCCGCACCTGCTAGAGATTATGCGCGGGATCGAGGCGGAGGCGAATACCCACGAGTACAACCTGCTGCTCTCCACTGCCCGCGCTCATGTCGAGGCGGCCAGCGCTTTTACGCGCCTGCTGCGCAGCGACGCGATCGACGGCGCGATCATTGTGGAGACGCTGGACGTGCAGCCCTTCGCCGAGGCGCTGGCCCAGCAGCCCTCGCCCTGGGTGGTGGTGGGCTACACCAGCCACAGCGACATCCCCGCCGTCCACGCCGACGACTTTGGGGGCGCGTTCGCCGCCGCCGAGCATCTGCTCGCGCTTGGGCACCGCCGCATCGGCGTGATCAGCAGCTCGCCCCGCCCCTACGCTCTGGAGGAGCGGCTGCGCGGCGTGCGGGCCGCGCTAGCAGCGGCGGGCCTCTGCTTAGACGACGCGCTGCTCGCCACGGGCGACTTCTCGCCGGAGAGCGGGGCGGCCGGGGCGCACGCGCTGCTCGCGCTGCCCGATCCGCCCAGCGCCATCTTCGCCCTGAACGACCGCATGGCGCTGGGCGTGGTGCGCGCCGCCTTGGAGCGCGGCCTGAGCGTCCCCAACGATCTTTCCGTCGTCGGCTTCGACGACATCGCCCTGGCCACACTGCTTAACCCGCAGCTTACCACGGTGCGCCAGCCGGGCTACAGCCTGGGCGGCGCGGCGGCCACGGCGCTTTTTGGGCTGCTGGAGGGCGCTGTAAGCTCTGCGCCCGCCACGCTGCCAACCGAGCTGATTGTCCGCGGCACCACTGGGGCGCCGCGCATCCTGGAAAGGGGGTGATCGCGGGAGAGACCGTCTGATCCGACCCAATGTTGGGGCATGTTCGCACTGTTGCCGTAATGTGAAAGGACACACTCTAATGCAGCGCTTCCAGCGCACTTCCGCCTGGCTTAGCCTGGTGGCTATCCTGGCAATGGCCCTCGCAGCCTGTGGCGGCGCCCCCGCCGCCCAGCCCAGCCCAACCACCGCCCCCGTCACCGAGGCCACCACGGCCCCTGTCGCCGAGGCCACCGCCGCCCCCGCCGCCACGACGGCCCCCGCGCCCACCGCCGCCCCGGTCGCGACCGCTGCGCCCGCCGCCACCGTCGCGCCCACCACTGCCGCCACCACCGGCGACGGGGTCGCCCTGCGCTGGCGCACCCGCCCCGACAACCAGGCCGAGATCGATGTCTACCAGAGCATCTCCGACGATCTCGACGGCCAGCTTGATGGCATCGCGCTAACCTACGAGCCCGGTGGCTCCGAGGGCGCCTCGTACCAGGACGTGCTGCGCACAGAGCTCGCCGCAGGCACCGCCCCAGACGTGTTCTGGATCCCCGGCACCGACATCGCCGACTTCGCCACCCGCGGCCTGATCCTTGATCTGCGCGAGTTCGCCAGCGCCGATGCCGACTACAAGGACGCGGATTTTTACGAAGGCCCGATGTTCCATCTGACCTTCAACCCCGAGACGGGCAACACCGGCGAGACGCTCTGGGGCCTGCCCCGCGATGTCTCGACCTTCGCGCTCTACATCAACAACGACCTGATCGAGCAGGCTGGCGTGGAGGACCCGCGCGAGCTGGCGAAGAACGGCGAGTGGACGTGGGACAAGTTCCTTGAGACGGCCGTCGCCATCAACGCTCTCGGCGGCGATGTCAAGGGCTTCGGCATGAACGCCTGGTGGGCCAACCCCGGCCTGTTCATCAACTCGGCCGGCGGCGGCTTCTTCAACGAGGACCGCAGCGCCTGTGCGCTGGATACCGCCGAGTCGGTGGCGGGCATGGAGTTCGCCTCACGCCTGTACAACGAGTTCGACGTGGCTGTGCCATACGGCGAGGACACCGAGCCGCCCTTCCTGGCTGGCAACGTCGGCATGTTCCTCAACGGCCGCTGGGCCACCCCCGGCACCCGCGCTGGCGCACAGTTCGACTGGGACGTGGTGGACGTGCCCGAGGGTCCCGGCGGCGCCCGTAGCTGGCTCTTCTGGGGCGCTTACGTGGTGAACGCCAACACCGAGCACCCCGAGGAGGCCTGGCAGCTGATGCGCGCGCTCACCAGCGCCGACACGCAGGGCCAGATCGCCGAGCTTGGCGCCAACATCCCGAGCCGCGTCTCCGACGCCGCCATCGACGCCTTCCTGACCTTCAGCCCGCCCGCCAACAATCAGGCCTTTATCAACAACCTCGCCAACGACCCGGCGGTTGAGGGTCCGCTGTGGGCTGGCTCCTGGCCCGACTTCGACACGGCGACCGGCGCCAAGTTCACGGCGGTGCTCAACGGCGACCTGAGCATCGACGAGTACAAGGCTAGTGTCTGCGAAGAAGCGAACGCGGTCTTCACGCCGTAAATAGCTACGCCCAGCTTCCCGGAAGCTTCCGGGAAGCTGGGTGCGCCGCGAAGGAGAACTGCATGGCATCGACGATGGCTCGCCCCACGCTCGCCGC
Organism: Chloroflexota bacterium; assembly: GCA_043752655.1. GTDB lineage: Bacteria > Chloroflexota > Chloroflexia > Chloroflexales > Chloroflexaceae > OHK40. The sequence goes on along the minus strand of JAYUYB010000753.1, from coordinate 4,042 downwards.
TGGCGATGTGGCCCTCTTCACCAGGCTGGCAGCCGCTTGGCATGTGTTAGTGGCCTTCGCCCTGGGGGCAGGCGCCTTTGTGCTCGCTCAGGCGCGCTGGGAGCAGCGCGACGGCCTACGCTCTGTGATGGCCGTCCTGCTTGTCGCCGGCGCAATCCTGAGCGTGGTAGTGGCGGTGTTGCTGCTGCGCTGTGATCGACGTGGGCGCGGCCTGAGCCTCGGCATGAACTATGTGCTTGGGGTTGGCTGTCTGCTCACCTTCCTGAATGTGGTCGGGTTCTTTACCGGCCTTGATGTGGTGGCCGCCCGCTTCTACCAGTGGGCCTGGCTGCTAGTGGGCATCTTTATCGGCTTCCTGATCAGCGCCTTTGGCGACCGCTACGCCTCCGCAACCCAGGCTGTCTATCAGCGGGTGGGCAACTGGGTAATGGCAGGCACTGTGGCGCTGCTGCTGCTTGTGATGGGCCTGCCGCAAGGGCTGCTGTTTGTGCTCTCCGGGCTCGGCAACCCGATCGCACTGGCGCTTTTCGTCGGCAGCATCGTGTTTGGCGCCGCCTTCTGGCTGCTCTGGCGCCCGCGTGGCGCCGCTGTCTTTGGCGCGGGCGAGCGCGACGCCGAGGCCGTGAGCGGCTTTATGTTTATCGCGCCCAACCTGCTCGGCTTTCTGCTCTTTTTTGCCGGGCCGCTGATCTTCTCGCTTTACCTGAGCTTCACCGACTCTGATGGCTTTACCGCGAACTTTGTGGGCCTGCAAAACTACCTGGATATTTTTAGCCTGCGCTTTGCCAACGTAAGCGATGGCCAGCGCGCCGCCGCTGCGCTTGGTGATGGCTACCTGGAGCTGCTTCGCCTGGGCGATTTTGTGCTCGGCGCCAAGGACCGGCTGTTCTGGATCTCGCTCTGGAATACCGCGATCTACTGCTTCTGTGTCACGATCCTCAGCGTTGTGCCCGCACTGCTCGTGGCGACGATCCTCAACAGCAAGGTGCCAGGCGTCAAGTTCTTCCGCGCGATCTACTTCATCCCGAGCATTGCCGGCGTGGTGGGCGTAGCCGTGATCTGGAAGTGGCTCTATAACTCGAATATCGGCTTCCTCAACTACGCGCTGAACCAGCTTGTTGGCGTTGCCAATGCGCTGCCCGGCGTGAATATTGCGCCAATCGAGGTCGCGTGGCTCGCCAGCCAGCAGACGGCCTTGGGCGCGATCATTGTGATGGCCGCATGGCAGCTGCTCGGCTTCAACACGATCCTGTTTCTGGCTGGGCTCCAGGGTATCCCCGGCGAGATCTACGAGGCGGCGACGATCGACGGCGCCGGGAACTGGCAGCGCTTCCGCTTTATGACTCTCCCGCTGCTCGCGCCCACGACGTTCTTTGTCGTTACTACGACACTGATCACCACGCTGCAAGTTTTTAGCGAGCCGTTCGTGATGACGCCGTCACCGGGCGGTGGGCCGAACAACGCCACGCTCACGTCGGTGCTCTACCTGTACCAGCAGGGCTTCCGCAGCTTTGCGCAGGGCTACGCGGCGGCGGTGGCGTGGGTGGTCTTCTTCTTCATCTTCGCCGTCACTCTGGTGCAGTTCCGCATCCAGCGCCGCTACGGCGACATGTAGGAGGCAGCGATGCGCAAGGCTCAGTCGTACCAGGCTCAGAAGCTGCTCGTCTTCGCAGGCGCCTACGCCGTGCTGATCATCTTCGGCTTTCTGATCCTCTTCCCGTTCCTGTTCATGTTTTTTACCTCGTTCAAGGCGCCCGACGACGTGTTTCGCTCCCCGCCGCGCCTACTGCCGTTCACCGCGCAGACCGCGCCGATCAACGGTGAGCCGTTCCCGCTCTACCGCGTGACGACCGAGCAGGGCGTGCAGACGCTGGCGCTGATCGACGAGGGCGGTCCGATCGTTACGTTTGCCAGCGTGGATGACGCCAGCCGGACGTTCGAGCGCGCCCCGCGTGACGCCAAGCCCACTGGCGGCTTTACGGCCCAGGAGACGCAAGTGATCGGCGGCGAGGAGCGACGGCTCTGGGAGGTAGACGAGGGCGGCCAGATCGTGCGCGTCTACGAGGTGAGCCGCACGAATCAGGGCGTGTTCGCCGATCCGAACGACCCCGCCCGCACAGTCGAGGCGAGCCTTAGCAGCGCCCAGGTGTTGGAGGAGCTGCGCTTCCCGCGCACCAACTATGTGCGCGTGCTGGAGCTGCAAAACCTTGATCGCAGCCTGACTAACACCATGCTCGTGACGATCCTGGTAGTGCTTGGACAGGTGATTACCTCGGTGCTGGGCGGCTACGCCTTTGCGCGGCTGCGCTTCCCTGGGCGCGACGGGCTATTTCTGCTCTACCTCGGGACGATCATGATCCCGTTTGTGGTGCTGATCATCCCGATGTATCAGCTGATGGTGATCGTCGGCTGGGTTGATCGCATGGCCGCGCTGATCTTGCCCTGGATCTTCACGGCCTACGGTACGTTTTTGATGCGCCAGTTCTTCCTCTCGATCCCGAAGGATCTGGAGGAGGCCGCCCTGATGGACGGCGCCTCGCGCTTCCGCATTCTCTGGCAGGTGTTCGTGCCCCTGGCCGGGCCGGCCATCGCCACGCAGGCGACCTTCACGTTCCTGTACGCCTGGAACTCGTTTGTCTGGCCGCTGGTGGTAATTAACACCGGCAACTTCGACAACCAGGTGCTCACGCTGTCGCTGATGGTGCTGCAAGGTCGCGCCGCCGACAGCCCGAACCTGGTGATGGCAGGCACGACCATTGCCGTGAGTGTGCCCCTGCTGATCTTCGTGCTGGCCCAGCGCTATTTCGTGGAGGGCATCGCCACGAGCGGCCTGAAGTAGCACCCTGGAGTCTACCGCAGAGGCGCAGGAGGTTTGGACCACGAACGGCGCGAAGCGGTACGAAGGACGCGAACGCGAACACGCGAAAAGGCAGGGCTGTGCCGCGGCTCTCTGTGCCTCTGTGATGAACTGCGCGGAGAAGCCTCCCCAGTGAGTGATCTGTCGTACGAAGCGGCACTGACGCAGCTCGCCCGTATTGCGCAGGGCGAGGGCGACCCGTGCGTCAACGCTGTGTGTCGCGGCTACGCGCTTACACACGGCGCCCGCACGCCGCGCTGCACGCTGCTGATCCACGGCTACACCAACTGCCCGCGCCAGTTTAGCGCCTTTGCGCCGCTGCTCCACGGGCGCGGCCACAATGTGTACGTGCCGCGCCTGCCGCACCACGGTCTCGCCGACCGCATGAGCCCTGATCAGGCCAGCCTCACAGCGCGCGAGCTGCTGGGCGCCATGGATGACGCGCTGCGTGTAGCCCACGGCCTCGGCGAGCGCGTGGGCGTGCTTGGCCTCTCGGCGGGCGGCAGCCTGGCCGCGTACGCCGCCCAGCATCGCCGCGATGTCGCGCAGGCGGTGGTGATCGCCCCGGTGCTCGGCGCGCCCTCGATCGCGGAGCGGGCCACGCTGCCGCTCGCCATGCTCGCCGCCGTGCTGCCCAACCAGTTTCGCTGGTGGGACCCAGTGCGCAAAGATGAGCGCGGCAGCCCGCCGTACTGCTACCCGCGCTTCTCCACCCACGCGCTTGGGGCCATCCTGCGCCTAAGCCGCGCGGTGCTGCGCGATGCCCGCCGCGCGCCGCCCGCCGTCGCGGATATCGTCGTCGTCACCAATGGCGCCGACGAATCTGTGACGCTGCCGCCCATCGAGCGCCTGGCTGCGCGCTGGGCCGCACGCGGTGGCAACGTGCGGCGGCATCACTTCCCCGCCGAGCTCGGCCTGCTCCACGACCTGATCGACCCGACGCAGGCGCGCCAGCAGGTTGGGCTGGTCTACCCGACGCTGCTGGAGCTGCTTGGCGCTGGGTGATGCAGGGCTGGCCCCGCACCCCGGCCTTCTGTGCGCCAGGGGCTCGCGGGCGGATGCTGCTGCCCCGCACCCCGCCGTTAGGCTATCCATTACCCACAAGTAGACTGGTGAACCTCATGCTCCGCGCCGTGCAACAACTGCCACATTGCGGCGAGGTCGTCCAGCCGGATCAAGCCCCGC